>JAZQXH010000034.1:0-13554 GCA_045632745.1 Alloprevotella sp. | reverse complement strand
AAGCTGTTTTCGGTCTTCAGTACGCAGGCAAGTTCGTTGGTCACGGAGTAGATATGTATGAGGTAGTCGCTCTGCTTGCGCCAAATTTTGTGCATACATCCTCCGCAGTCGAAGTCGCCAATCATCTCGTAGCCAGCCTCGTCGGGACTGGCCGGTGGAGTGGGAGAGAGGGTGAGTTCGAATAGCGGATTGGCAGGGAGTTCTTCTTTATAGAGGAATGGTCCGAACGAAGGGAGCAGCGCGACGGGCGACTGACCTTCGAGCAGAGTGATGGTGAAGACCTCGTCGGCCACCTTGAAGTGGAAGGGCTGGGTATTCATGAATCGTGGTATGATTGTTTTATGATTTTGCTTCAATTAACAGTGCGCAAAGTTACTATAAAACGTTGGAATAATCAACCGAAATCGAAATAATAGTGTATTCAAAACTGACTATTAACGCATTACGCTGAGTATATTGGATATACGGGAAGTTGTGATTTGGTAAAGAAACACATGGTAATGAATCACGTCGGTTGTCTAATCATCTACCCGTTGGCGGATTGATATTTTTCTACGTGCCGTTTTATTGTGTTGCATCATATCGTTTTTCAATATATTAATTTGTTGAGAGCTAATTTTGTAATCCAAAAAGCAAAACAGACGGGCGCACCTGCTGAATTATGAATGCACGTGCCCGAAAATTGTCGGATTTAAGAGAATAATCTGTTATTTTGGCATGAAACACCCCTTTTTAACCCAAATTTAGTCCTAAAAATGTTGCAAAACGTTCACTCTGGCCGTGAGTAAGCCATTTCACGCTTGCAAAACGTTCACTCTGGCCGTGAGTGAGCCATTTCACGCTTGCAAAACGTTCACTCTGGCCGTGAGTAAGCCATTTCACGCTTGCAAAACCTTCACTCAGGCCGTGAGTAAGGCATTTCACGCTTGCAAAACCTTCACTCTGGGTGTGAGTGAACGTTTCACACATCTGCAACGCTCTTACTCTGGGCGTGAGTGAACGTTTTGCACGTCTGCAAAAGTCTTACTCAGGCCGTGAGTGAACATTTTGCACGTCTGCAAAAGTGTTACTCCGGGCGTGAGTGAACGTTTCGCAAGTTTGCAAAAGTCTTACTCAGGCCGTGAGTGAACATTTTGCGCGTCTGCAAAAGTCTTACTCAGGCCGTGAGTGAACGTTTCGCAAGTCTGCAAAAGTTTTACTCTGGGCGTGAGTGAACGTTTTGCACGCTTGCAAAAGTCTTACTCTGGGCGTGAGTGAAGGTTTTGCATGTCTGCAAAAGTGGTACTCCGGGCGTGAGTGAAGGTTTTGCATCTTTGCAAAAAATAAAAATGTTCTTATATCCTTGTGTTGCAAAGTGCATTCGCAGGATATAAGAACATTTGTTTTATTGAGTTATTGTCTTAATTATTCGTAGTTGAGGTGGAAGCCGACAACCGCCTCTATGCCACGGCGCAGCATGTCGAGGGGGAAGTTTTCGTTGGGCGAATGGATGGCGTTGCTTTCAAGACCAAAACCCATAAGGACGGTTTTGATGCCGAGCACTCGCTCGAAATCGCTGATAATGGGAATTGAACCTCCACGGCGCACCGCCAAAGGACGCTTGCCAAAGGCTGCTGTGAAGCCTGCTTCGGCTGCTTTGTAAGCTGGCAGGTCGATGGGACATACGTAGCCTTCGCCGCCATGCATGGGGCGCACTTCTACGCGTACACTCTTGGGCGCAATGCTCTTGATGTAGTCAATGAAGAGTTGCGAAATTATTTCGTGTTGCTGGTGAGGCACAAGGCGGGTAGATACCTTGGCGTAAGCCTTTGAGGGAAGCACAGTTTTTGAACCTTGCCCTGTGTAACCGCCCCAGATGCCACATACGTCGAACGAGGGGCGACAACTGTTGCGCTCTATCGTAGAGTAGCCTTCTTCGCCTGCCACTTCATCGATATCGATGGCACGCTTGTACTTCTCGAGGTCGAAAGGAATTTCGGCAATCATCGCACGTTCTTCGGCTGAGAGTTCCTCTACATCGTCGTAGAAATGAGGAATGGTGATGCGTCCCTTTTCGTCAACAATCTGTGCGAGCATTTGGCAGAGCACGTTGATGGGATTGGCAACCGCACCGCCGAAGTGGCCCGAGTGGAGATCGCGGTTGGGGCCCGTCACTTCGATTTCCCAGTAGGCAAGTCCGCGCAGCCCCGTTGTGAGACTGGGCAATTCAGCACTGAGCATACTCGTGTCGCTCACAAGGATGATATCGGCTTTCAGGAGTTGTGCGTGCTCGCTCAAGAAGCCGCCCAACGATGGACTGCCAATTTCTTCTTCGCCTTCGAAGATAAACTTTACATTGTGCTTCAACAATCCGTGCTTCACGAGGTATTCGAAAGCCTTGACCTGAATCATGGCCTGCCCCTTGTCGTCGTCAGCTCCGCGCGCCCAGATGCGACCATCGCGCACTTCGGGTTCGAAAGGATTGCTTTTCCAAAGTTCCAATGGTTCGGCGGGCATTACGTCATAGTGCGAATAAATCAGTACTGTCTTTGCATCGTCAGCCACGTGTTTTTCGGCATAGACAAGAGGATTGCCAGCCGAGGGCATCACTTCAGCACGGTCAACTCCAGCCTCTACAAGCAATTCTGCCCATCGCTCTGCGCAGCGCAACATTTCGGGCTGCTTGTCGGGATGCGCACTGATACTGGGAATGCGGATGAGCGAGAAGAGTTCATCAAGAAAACGCTGTTCGTTTTCGACTATGTATTGCTTAATTTCCATAATTTAAGATTTATTTTGTGATTACTATTTCATATTTTTTATTCACTCCATGCGATGAGTAATTGGTTTTGCGCCACCTCCATTCCACTCATTATTAACACATATTCCACAAGAATTTTGCCCTGAGTTGGAGTTTCCGCAATTTCCAACTGAGTCGTGCGAATCTCCATTTCAATTACCCCTTCCGGAATTTTATAATACGAAGTTGTGGAGGAACCTTCAACAAATTCCATCACAGACTGAAGCGCTCCTGCGCGTTTCAGCACCACTCTGTCGGAGGATATTACGCAATGCGTTTTCACCCCTTCGCCCTCTGCATAATGCAACTCGCAGAAGTCCTCTCGCTTTGCCATCTCACCGGCAAAAGCGTTGTCAATATGTTCTGCACCGTTTTCCGTTTGAGTAAGGAGACGAGTGGTTATTTTAACTTTTGTCATTGTAGATAAATTCTTAGTGAACTTTAAAGTAAAGAATTCTCTGTACTCTAAACTCTATCTTACCAAAATCTTTTTTCCATCTTGTATATAAACACCGCGTCGTTGGGGCAAAGCCTCCAGTTTTCTGCCATCAAGCGTATAAATGCCCTGTAGCAATGGTTGATAAATCACATCGTGAATACCTGCTGCCTCGGGCATAGCGAAGACGAGTTGCTTTACCGTATGCCAAGAGTATGCCATTCGGAATGTATAGACTTCTTCCGGATTGAGTTTGTCGTAAGTAAACGTATCGACCCTGCTTTCACCTGGAGCCAGATACAAGAAAGACGCTTTCTGCGTAGCACCCGCATAGTTTCTACACGTGTCGCCCTCGTCAAAAAATGCGCGATAGAGTTCTCCACATCTTGCCTCAGCACTCTTGCTATTGCGCGCTTCGACGATAATACTTACCGAAGTGGGCGAATTAAAAACAGGTTCGCTCACACTAAAACTGAGTTTCGACTTCCCCGCAGGCAAAACCTTCACAGGACATTCGTACAATAGGCATACATCATCGGGAGAAATCGAGAGAATACGCTCGCCTTCGTACGTGAAGCAGGCATCAATATGAAGTTTTCGACTTTCGCCCGGTTGCAACGTCACACCACTCAGTGCAATGTAATCCGCCTGCTCGAAGCGCAAAGTATCTGTCGGAAGATTGGTCAGCAACTCAAAAGGAGTAGTCAAGTATTTTTCTGAAAGATTGCGAACATACACAGATATGGGAGTGTAAATCCCCACAATTGGTTCGCGCTCTACGACAATCGAATCGACCACTACGTCGCCCTCGTATCGATGAATGGTATCGGGAAGCGCAGGAACAAGTGCATCGGGGTGAAGCATAATCATCTCCTGATTGCAAAAGAAACCCTGAACTGCATTTTCGTCAAGTCGGTCGGTCTGATTTTCGTAAGCAGCCAACACATCCAGACGAAAATAACCATCGTAATGCCCACCATATCCCCAATTGACGTGGAACAATCCGTTTTCGTTCAGTCCATCTACTACAAAGGCATGACCTTGCAACTGACTTGTATAGCCGGCATACAGAATGGGGCGACCTGCTTCCAGCTCGGCAACAATCATGCTCACCCAATCGGAAGGCGCGTATCGGTAACTGTCGGCATAATGAACATACCCCCATCCAAAGGCGCGCTGCAAGGGGTCCACAAAATTACGAAGTTGCGCACCGCTCTCGCTGAGTCCCCAATTCATTCGCACTGCCACACCGCAATAATAGCTCAAGCGCGAAACGGCATCAATCGCCGCCTCCGAAGCCTCCGCTGCATCATAGTTGTCAAGAATTAGACCCACGTCAACATGCGCGCCCGGCAGGACGTCATCTATTATATAAGAAGGTGTTTCCCAACCATGCAGTGTGTCTTGAAGGACTACGTCGCGCCCATGATAAGTAATGATTTGCTCCAGAGCTGTCGCCAAACAACCAACAACGGTGCGCTCATCGCTGAGCGTACTATCCGGTAGCATCACATAAGGACACGCAGCGTTGTAAGGCGCTTCCTGGTGGCGAACCGTAGTAAGCAAAGCCGGAATATTCTTGCCTTGGGGAAGAAAAACATCGTTCGTTGCCCTCGTTCCACCTTCAGCCACAACGGCATAGGCATTCAAAATCGACAACAATCCTTGTGGGAGCACATGGTCATTATCCACAAAAGAACTTTCTCCCACACGCTCTGCATCAGCCACACGTTCGCCATAACCTAATATTGCTGGCAAACGGTCGGTTGCACTCACAACGACAAACATATTGCCCTTTGTGTAAACATGTACCCCTGCAACTTCGGCAGTTTGGAATGCACTGGGATAAACCCTGCTCACTTCGTCCGCCAAATGATATCCATTGCGCGCCAACTTAGGCTCATATTTCAAGAAAAAATCTTCGGCTATCTGCTTCGTATGCAATGTGTCGAAGGCTTTTACATTCATCACACTGCAAAATTCAAGAACAATCACTAAAAGTAGCACTATGCAACTGCTCAGTGTTTTAAAACCTGAACTATGTTTCAACTGGTTCTTATTTTTCATATTCTACGCTAAAACTATTTGAAGTTTCTTTCTGCTATGCAAATCTACACATATTTTTTGGAATATCAGCACTGAAAAGAATTTCGATAGGATGGGTAACAAGCAAAAAAAGGATGCCTCATGAGTTCGCGTTTCAAAAAAAACAAAGACCCATGAGGCATCATTCTATATATGCAAAGCTAACAAACCATCTTTTCACAACTTCAAAATTGCGTCGCGACACGATTCCATCAACCATTTCGGCGTACTCGTTGCTCCACAGATACCAACAGAATTGGCATTCTCGAACCAC
Organism: Alloprevotella sp.; assembly: GCA_045632745.1. Lineage (GTDB taxonomy): Bacteria > Bacteroidota > Bacteroidia > Bacteroidales > Bacteroidaceae > Alloprevotella. Next base: position 7,980 of record JAZQXH010000034.1, on the reverse strand, counting down.
TCCTTCTGAATATGCTGCGGATTATCCACCATATAACTACAAGGATTCACCTGCTTACAGGCTTCGTAGAGCACACGACCGTTTGAACTCTTCAATCCACACACAAAGAGCACCACGTCATGGTGTGCAGCAAACTCCTGAATATGGGGAAGTCGATTCGCTACCTGACGACAAATCGTGTCGAAATATTCAAAGGTTGCCGGTGCGTGAATATGCTCCGTGATATACTCTACCACTCGCTGAAATCCGGTAAGCGACTTTGTCGTCTGCGAAAACAAGCAGATGTTTCGCGTAAAGTCAAGATGCTGCGCTTCCTCTACATTCTCTATGACGATTGCCTGCCCGTCGGTTTGTCCTACAAGTCCCAACACTTCGGCATGTCCGCGCTTACCATAAATTACAATCTGCGGACTATGCGGCTGCGCATAAGCACGCTTGATGCGTCGCTGCAACTGCAGTACAACAGGGCAGGTAGCATCAATAATCTCAATATTGTTTTGCGCAGCAAGTTCATAAGTGCGAGGAGGTTCACCATGCGCTCGCAACAGCACCTTTGCATCGCGCAAGTGCTCAAAATCAGCATGGTCAATCGTCTTCATGCCGAGCGCATGCAAACGCTCACACTCACTGCCATTGTGAACAATATCGCCCAAACAATAAAGCGACTGCCCCAGTGCGAGTTCCTCTTCTGCTTTTTCGATTGCTGTAGTCACACCAAAGCAAAAACCTGAAGCAGCATCAATTTCAATTTGTAGCATAAAATGTTTGAAGATAAAGAAATTGACTAAAAAAAATCCGTCTCCGGTGTTATTCAACAGCCTTGCGATAGGCATCGAGCAACCACTGGTTTTGCTCTTCCCTTGTCATGTTGCTATTATCAAGCACCAATGCATCCTCGGCCTGTCGGAGAGGCGCCACTTCGCGGTGCGAATCGATATAGTCGCGTTCCTGAACGTTCTTCAGAATTTCCTCGAACGTAACATTCTCGCCCTTCGCCTTAAGTTCGTCATAACGACGCTGAGCACGCACTTCGGCTGAAGCCGTAACAAATATCTTCAGTTCCGCCTGTGGAAATACCACAGTACCTATGTCGCGTCCGTCCATTACAATGCCCTTTTGCTCGCCCATACGCTGCTGCATCGCTGTCATGGCTTCGCGCACGAAAGGCAAAGCAGCTACAGGACTGACGCGCGACGAAACTTCCATCGTTCTGATTTCCTGCTCCACAACTTCGCCATTCAGCATCGCTAAAGGAAGGTTCGTTTCGGGGTCGAGTTTGAAGCTCACCTCCAACTGAGGCATCAATGCTGCAAGACGCTCTGCATCCAACTGCTCGCCACTAAACACACCATTGCGCAATGCAAAGAGCGTAACCGTGCGATACATTGCACCTGTATCTACATAAATATATCCGATTTCGCGAGCCAAGACTTTTGCCATCGTGCTCTTGCCACACGAAGAATGCCCATCAAGGGCTATAATTATCTTTTTCATTGAAAACTAAAATATTGAAGATTCGCAAGCTTCAGTTAAATTGGTTATAAGGTTTTGAGGTCGCTACGCTCTAAGGCTTTGAGGACTATCCAGACGCTATGAATGGCGAACCTTACAACCTAACAAATTAAAAACTTGTGAAACTTAAATTAAATTACAATTAAAAACTATAGGCAGCACCAAACATCAGGGAAGCATCAGCCTTATGATATTTAGCATACGAAGCCTTGAAAGAAAATTTACTCAAAGTAAGTCCGCCTCCAAGGGTCAAACCGGCTCCATGCGAAGAACCTGCCGCTTTCAATTCGTAAGCACGGCGGAAATTATATCCCATTGAGAGATGAATATTTTTTGTAAGGAAATAATCTGCACCAATGATAAAATGATTCAGCAACATCTTTGAGAAAGAAACCTTTGTCTTTCCGGCATCAGCAACATAGTAATAGCGCGAACTCCATCGTGTGAGGTCGGTCATCGTTACCGAAACGCGCAAAGGCAAATGTTCCAATCCTTTCGAAACACCTATCTGCGCAACAAAAGGAAGATGCTGTTGTTGGTCATGAAACGAAGAAACTTCTGCACCAATATTCTTCAACGTTGCCGAAACAGAAAGGTCGCGCTCTTCATCATAGTAATTCAAACCCAAATCTACGCCCAACGCCATTGCTGAATACGAATCGTAGGAAGAATAAGCCATCTTCAGCGTTGCACCCCCACTCCACTTTTCGCTCAACAGATAACTATACGAAGGCGCTACAATAATATCCTTTGCCGAAAACTCGCCCAACACATTTCCCTGCGCATCGGTCTCCGCCTGTGAGCCATAATCCATGTACTGAATCGTGATTCCTCCCGTATGGCGCTGCCCGAAGGCTCTCACATAATGCGCACCCATCCACTTACTTTCTGCAAAATAAGTCATGAAATTAAACGCCACTGTATTCGTCGTCACATTAGCCAACAACGCAGGATTATGCCAAGCTGTCGCTGCATCGTTTTCGATAATCGAAATATTCTCCCCACCCAATGCTGCCACATGAGCAGAAGTAGGAAGCTTCAAAACATTATAACCCGAGGAACTTTCCTGGGCTGTTGCAAACAGCGCTAACTGCAAAAAGAGAAGGAATATTGTTGCTTTTTTCATTGCTATAATAAAATTGTTGTCAAAGTTACTAAGTTTTTTGATTTTAACAACGTAACTTTGCTGAGTAATTATCCAAAATCGCGCAATTTTCTATAAAGGTGGGTTCGAGCCCTCCAAAACTATAACGTGCGAAACTTCAATTTAGTATCCAAACAATGGTGCGACCTCATTTTTGAAAACAAAAATAAGGTCTATGGTGCTTACCGACTTCGGGCTGAAGCAGGTAAGCGCAATATGTATGCACTATGCGGGATAGCCATTGTTTTCGCACTAATGCTCTTCGTTTACCTCGCTTGGAACAAACTTACAGCGTACCTTTGGGAGCAAGACATCAATACGGCAATGGAGCAACTTCGGAGTAGCAACATGCTCAAAGATGAAGCATTCGTCTTTCATTACATCGCCCCACCGCCCCCTGCTACAAAACCAATGGTTCAAAAACCTAAAACAGTCCCGGAGATTGTCGACGAACCTCAAAAAATTATTGAGCAACCCATTACTGTGCTCAACGAAAACATGGTAGTATCTGACTCCATCGCTATCGACACAACTGCAAACATCCCTATCACAGAAGAAGTAACACCCCCTTTGTGGGAAAAGAAAGAAGAAACACCTTTCATAGCAGACGACATCGTCCAAGAAATGCCAACATTTCCCGGCGGTCACCACCAGCTCATGCGATGGCTGGACAAACACATCATTTATCCACCACTCCTTACTAAGGAAGGTATCGAAGGAACGACTTACCTCACATTCTTTGTCGATACGGCAGGAATCGTTAGCGAACCTTGCGTAGAAGAACCCTTGCATCCTATGATAACAAGTGCAATACTAAAAGCCGTAGAGCACATGCCACAATGGGAATGCCCCTCCAAAACGATGACTTATCCCAAAGTAAAAATCACAATCCCCATTGAATATTATAAATGAGGTCTTGAGGTTATAAGGTTTTAAGGTTTTAAGGTACCATTCGGTTTACTACCAATTTGTTTTTTAACAATCTGGATAGTCCTCAAAACCTTAAAGCGAAGCGACCTTAAAACCTCAAAACCTTAACTTAAAACCTCAAGACCTCATAACCTCATAACCTCAACTTAAAACCTCAAGACCTCATAACCTCATAACCTCATAACCTCAAAAAAACTTATGCTCAACAAAATTGAAACATTCATCGACAATTTGTCGTTCCCTGTAAATCCCGTTGGTCTTTACGAACCTATCACTTATTCTCTTGAAATGGGAGGAAAGCGCATCCGCCCCGTACTCACACTCCTGGCGCACGAACTTTACAAGCCCTGTGGCGAAGCAGCAATGAACGCTGCCGTGGCGGTCGAAATGTACCACAACCACACGCTCCTGCACGACGACCTGATGGACGGGGCAGAAATGCGACGCGGCAAGCAAGCGGTACATAAAAAGTGGAACGCAAACACAGCCATCCTCTCGGGCGACACGATGCTCATCGAAGCCTTCCGACTCATTGACAACTGCAAATGCCAGCGCGCTGAAGAAGCCCGCAAACTCATGATCGACACAATGATTGGCGTTTGCGAAGGTCAGCAGTACGACATGAATTTCGAAACGCGCAACGATGTGAGCGAGGCTGAATACCTCGAAATGATTCGCCTCAAAACATCCATACTCCTCGCTTGCGCTGCAAAATTAGGCGCCATCGTTGCCGAAGCGCCCGAAGCCGACTGCAACGCCATCTACAATTTTGCCGAATGCATTGGCATCGCCTTCCAGGTGCAGGACGACTATCTCGATGTTTACGGCGACCCCGCTGTCTTCGGAAAGAAAATCGGTGGCGACATCCTCTGCGGAAAAAAGACATTCCTCCTTATCAATGCGCTCCAACGTGCCAACGAAGAACAGCGCGAAGAACTGCTCTCTCTCATCAACAATGCTGTAATTCTGCCCGAAGAAAAAATCGAGCGTGTAACCCAAATCTATAACACACTCGACATCCCTACTATTACCCAGCAGCGCATTGCCGAAATCTACGACGAAGCACGCCAACACTTCGCCGCCATCAGTCTGACCGCCGAAGCAAAACAACCACTTTGGGACTTTGCCGAAACACTATTAGGCAGAAAGAGCTAACACGCCACTCATCACACACCTATGATTGATACGCACACACATATCTATTGCGAAGAATTTGAAGAAGACCGCGACGAGGTCGTTAAGCGTGCACTCAACGCTGGAGTAGAAAAACTACTCTTACCCAACATCGACAACGACTCCATCCACCGAATGCTCAGTCTGTGCGATGCCTATCCCGACACTTGTTTCCCGATGATTGGGTTGCATCCTACAGACGTTCCCGACAATGCTGACGTTACATTATCCGAAATGAAGCAACTGCTCGAAAATCCCAAGCATCCCTTCATCGCAATCGGCGAAGTAGGCATCGATCTCTATTGGGACACTTCCCGAAAAGAGGAGCAAATCCGAGCGTTCGAACAACAGATAGCGTGGAGTATTGAATATGCCCTTCCGCTGGTTATCCACTCACGCTCTTCGCATCGCGAAATTATTGAAACTCTACTTCCCTACAAAGACAAACTCCCTGGCGGAATATTTCATTGCTTTGGCGGAACAGCCGAAGAAGCATCCGAATTACTCACCACCTTTCCAAACTTCATCCTCGGCATAGGCGGAGTCATTACGTTCAAGAAATCCACACTCCCCGAAGTACTGAAAACGACTGTACCTTTGGATAAAATCGTACTCGAAACGGATGCCCCCTATCTTGCTCCAACACCCCACCGCGGCAAACGCAACGAACCAGCGTACCTCACATTGGTCGTTCAAAAATTAGCTGAAATCTACAATGTTTCAACCGAAGAGGTCGTCCTGCGAACTACGGAAAACACAAGACGCATATTCACTAAACTCCCTCGGTAAACATTCTCCGCTCCCATTTTTCAGATATTAAGAGAGGGTGTGTCAAAATGCAAATTTTGGCACACCCTCTCAAGTTGTATTAGAGTAATTCGAGCGATTGACTTTAACATCGACCGTTGGCTCGTGTTCAAAAAAATAATCAGCACATCTATTTGTTTTTTTCTTGGAACACTAATAACTCGAATGACACGAACCGAAGGTCGCGCAAGTCAATCCATGCGGGGACATACTCATAAAAATCGAATTTATCCCCATTGTTCACATTCGATTAACAAACTTCTTCGCACGGCATTCGAGAGATTCGAGTTATTCGTGTTCAAAAAAAATATTCGCATCAATTTATTGTTTCTTAGAACACGAAATATGAACTATTCGTAATTTAATATACACGAAATCCTGCTTTGATATTTTTCGTGCATTTCGATTTTTGACACAAAAATTGAGGTTGCAAAAATAGCCTTTTTTGTAAGTTTAGAAATAGCAAAAGTATATGCCAAACTGTTAACTTTTGTAAAAATGTCGCGAAATGCAGATTTGGATTTCACTGAAAAATGATGTATATTTGCATAAAGTTAAAGGAGGGCATAGCTGCCCCCCTTTTTTTATGACCTTTCTCCTGAAAACTTCCTTTGAAGAAGGATTTTCTTCCTTTTAAGTAGGAAATTTTTCCTTTGAAGAAAAACTTTTTTCTTTTTAAGAAGGAAAAAATTGCGCTGTTTTTCGAAAAATTTTGTTAAACTTCCTAAGTTTTTCTTAACAGAAGTTAAAGTTTTAAACTTTTTTACTTTTTGAGCGACGTTAACAGATGTTAAAAAAAACTTGACAACGATTTTGTCAAGTTTTTAGTAAACAAGTAAACGAGGTACGAGGAACTGCGAAGCTGATGAGCGTAAGCGAATAAACGAGATGGTCGGACTCGAACGCTGGCTTGCACACTGCATAGCCTTACAACCTTAAAACCTTAAAACCTCACTTTAAAACCTCACGAGCGAAGCGACCTTAAAACCTCATAACCTCATAACCTTAAAATGGCAGTTGTACTCTGTACTCTGTTCTCTGTACCCTAAATACACCTCATAACCTCATAACCTTAAAATGGCAGTTGTACTCTGTACTCTAATCATCAACGTTCGTAACTCACCATTCGTCCGTCCTGCGTGATGCCTTGTATGGAGATGCGGAGCTGTGTGCCGTCATGGCTGTTGTTGAAGAAAACGACAGAGGCTTTGCCGAGGTCGTCAATGAAGAGGTTGGGCGACCAATAGAGCGTGCGGCGAGTGTCGGGTTCTTTGGGCATCATCATCTGATAATAATTTGGTGAGTAGAACTTCTTTTGAGGCGTATATCCCCACACTTTGCGCTTCGTAACTTCTTTGTTTGAGCGATACAGATAGGAGTTGGGGCGCTCGTAAACCAAAACGTATTGCTCAGGCAAAATAGTACTTCTTGGGAAAGATAATTTCATAATTCTACCTTTATCAGTTACTAATGCAGCTGATTGAATTTCGTAAGCTAACACATCTTTCTTCAAATTTCCACAATTATTTAATTCCCATTCCGTAATTTTACCTCCTAACATAGTAACAGTTCTTCTTCCTTCTATTATATTTTCATTTATAGTAGATGAATTATAATTCTCTACGAAGATATTTTCATCACTATTACTATCATTATTACTATTATCAATAGCATTTGTATTTTCATTATATTCCCAAGTATCTGTTCCATAAATTATTTGCGATATAAAATTAATGGCGTTTATGTGACTTTCCAAACCTTTATCTCTCCATTTCTCTAACTCCAATTCCACATTATAAAAGTATTCCCCGTGTATGCGCCCTCTCTTTTCTCCGCCCTCCCAGTTGTAGCGATTGCCTTGCAGCGGACGGTAAGGACGTTTGCCTTTAACTTCCGCAATATTTAGAAACGTTTCACGAAAATCCAGTATAGTGTCTTTCCACTCAAAAAGGTCTATTTCCTCTTGTGGTTGAGTAAGGACTTCCGGTCTTAAATTCAGCACTTGCGGTTTTTCATATTCAAATTCTGCAGGATTAAATTTTCTAAGTCTGGGTTCAAACCAGCGGTCGAACGTCACGTTTGCCCAACGGCTCTTTCCTTTCTCGTCCTTCACGAACACATGAGCTGCATATTCGCCCTCATAATCCCTCGTCGCCTGAAAAGCGAATTTACCAATACTGTCCGTGATGCACTCAGCTCTCATAGCATCCCCTGTTGAAGAAAATAATATTAGTTTTAAGTGCATATTGGGATAGGGTTCCAGTCCCTTCAATTTGTCTTTGTACATCGTGCCGTTGAGCACCAATCCGTCTTCGATGGGATAGTTCATGCTGAAGCGCGACGTGTCGCACATGGTAGTGAAATCCGTAGCGCTCCATCCCTGCACCATCAGCAGCTCGTCCAAGGCGCGGCGG
>JAZQXH010000033.1:0-13233 GCA_045632745.1 Alloprevotella sp. | reverse complement strand
ACTGCCGTTTTCGAGCGTAATCTTGTCCAACTTAATGTCGAAGGGGAAGGCGAAGAAATACCAGCGACCGCCCTTCACGTTAATCTTGATGTTCAAGTTGTCCACCCAGAGGTTGTTGTCGCCCATGATAGAACCACTATTTCCGGCACCGTCGTTTTCAACATTCACGTCGCCAAGGTTCTGGTTCGGTGTTTCGCTATCCTCCTGTTCGCCTTCCACGATGAGTCCACCACCGGGGTTGATGTCCGCATCCGGATTTTGGTTGCCTTCACCTTCGATGTAGCCCGTGTTGTTGTTCAATACCTTATCGCTATTTAGGTAGAAGTATTCGTAAGGTTCGTTGAACGTAATGTGCTTCAAGAATTTGTTCCAACCTGCTGCAAAATAATAGTTCTCACTACTTGTTTCGGGTAAGTAGAGTTCCGCGTTTGCAGCATTGCCAAAAGTACTTTCGCTGATGGAAAGCGGAAGGATGGTATAAGTATAGACTTTTTTAAGAGGACAACTTCCAAATGCGGAGTAACCGAGAGTCTTTAATGTACTGGGAAGGCGAATTTCTGTGACGTTGGTACTGCCGAAAGCGCTGTTCCCTATGCTTTCCAAAGATGGAGGAAGGGTGATTTCTTTTAAACTTGAATGATAAAAGGCATTATCTCTGATTACCTTCAAACTTTTGGGGAGTTGAACAGTTGTAACACCCGAATTGTTAAAAGCATACTCACCAATCGTTTCAACTCCTTCTGGAATCACAATGCTTTTTAAAGCTGTAGAGCCACCATCCATATTGACAGTGTTATTAGAGAAAGCATTTGAACCAATAGCAGTTATTCCATCGGAGATTGTAATATTTTTCAATCGAAAGCAATTAGCGAAAGCGCTGTTCCCTATACTTCCCACTAAATTCTTTGGAAGCACTACTTCGCGGAGCGAACTTTTCTGATAGAACATACATGCGCCCAAAGTATTGTCTGCTGTGCAATAACTGCTGTAATACGGATAGTCACACGCCACAATCGTCGCTTCGCTTAAATCCAAATTGTGCAAGATCGGCATCTTTTGATTGAGCACAATAATGTCGTAACTGTTGATAGTACCTTTGATGGTTAAATCTACTACTCCGTCAACCAAATCATCCCCAATGATAGTACGTACCGCTGAACCTGTATTAGAAGCAGTCACTTCAATGCTTTTTGTTGCGCGCTCACTGCCCGTAATATACTTTGCAATGTCGCTCCAACCTTCCGCCGTACGGTAAGTATCTACCGCTGATTCGGGCACAATGATTGCTCTTTCTTTTTCGTAGAAGCATGCATTGCTGTTGTAAGTAAATGGTTCTTCACTTAACAGATAGATACGGTCCAAACCTGAGCAATTATAGAAAGCCTTATCTCCAATGCTGGTCACACTATTACCAATCACCACGGAAGTCAAACTTGAGCAAGATTGGAAAGCATAATGCCCAATGCTGGTCACACTATTCGGAATCTCCACAGAAGTCAAACCTGAGCAATTAGAGAAAGCAAACTCCCCAATGCTGGTCACACTGTTAGGAATCACCACGGAAGTCAAACCTGGGCAATAATAGAAAGCATAATTCCCAATGCTGGTCACACTGTTAGGAATCACCACGGAAGTCAAACCTGAGCAATAATAGAAAGCATAATTCCCAATGCTGGTCACACTATAAGTTATGCCATTATATTCCACTGATTCGGGAATGACGATATCTCCAGAATATGCTGTAGAATTGTTATTACTACTATGATATAGATATGTCACCGATGCATTTGTTCCCGAGGTGTTATAATAAATGCCATCCACTTCAAATTGATAAGCATAAATCACACTACAACAGAGCAGGAATATGCCTGTAAGGAAAAATCTAAACGTATTCATAAGGTATTTTTTGAATGTTTTAATTTTTTCGTTAATGGAAGTAGTCCTCTAAAGTTACACGTTTACTTCATCACCTTCTTGTCGCCAACGATATAAACACCCTTGGCGGGTTGCGCAATGCGGCGACCACTGAGGTCGTAGATGATGTTGGCATCAAGGCTGGAAACAGGGAGGGTTTCGATGCCCGTGGGGCGGTGGAGTTGGAAAGCGGCTACGCCTTGGAGCGAAGCGGGGAGGGTGAGCCAACATTTACCGGCGGGGATGGCGAAAGCGGTGTCGCCAACGCGGTAGAACGTGGGACCTTCGCCCTGGTTTTGGAGCACGTAATTGCCGGCGTCACCCGTTATTTCCGTTTTCACCACTGTGCCCGAGAGGTAACCATTCGTCACTATTGCTTGATACTGCTCTGCATCCACTGTGCCCGTAAGCGTTCCGTCAAAACCATTGGGCGCATACACGATGTAGGGCGTGAAGGCTTGCATGGAAGATTGCTGTGTCAACACCAAGTTGTTGCCATCAGTAGCCTCGCAACTGTAGGCCTCAAGTCCCGCGGGGAGTTGGGCGTCAAAGGGCAAGATGCAAGTGCTGAACTTGTTGCTTGCAGAAACCTTCAACGGGAGGGTACTGGTTGAAAAAGCCGTACCGACAGAAGCGGGTTCTACGGCATCAAATTCGGGACCTTGGGAATTGATGTCCGAAAGAACGATGTTGCGCAACTGCACCTTTACATCGCCTGGTCTTAAATAAGGCGACGCTACTACGCCTACCTTGAAGAGTTCGCCAGATCTTGCTTTAAACGCACGGTTGCCGTCATCTTTACAAATCACGCGGATGTGATCCTTATTGACTTTCGGAGTCAACGAATGGTAAGGCACCCCATTACGATTGGTGGGATAGATTGTTGTGTCGTCAATATAAATATCAAGTTCGCCATCATAGTAAGCTATTTCCAATCCATCGGGCAGAACAATGTCCAGCTGATACGCCACATAGTCCATCGAAGCATCTGCAATGTTTACGGAGAAATACTGCGTTTCGGTGTCGCCTCCAGGGTTAAACGAAAGTTCTCCCGAAACATACACACGATCTGCTTCCTGCGCCAAAGCACAAGTAGCACAAAACCACGCACAGACAATCCATGCGGCTTTCAAAACGTTGTTGATTAAGATTTTATTCATACGCATATAAAATTTAAATTGTTTTTCACTTGTCGTATGAACACAAAAAAGACGTGGAACCAACGATTGTCCGTTCCACCTTCTGAGGCTCTAGCAATTGCCTATCGTAGTTGAACAGACAACGCCAGAGTCCACGCCGAATATGATATAACCCATCCAAGCAACATGAGGATGCACCCAAAAGGATACAATCTTGGCTGTTGCAAAATGGATGAATAACCCATCTATGCGACATCAGACTGCACCCAAAAGGGCACAATCTCGGCTGTCGCAAAATGGATGTTATAACCACACCCTATGGACATCTACCGTTGCAAAGTTCAAGACTACGATCCTGTAAATTTGCTAGATTTCAGAAGGTCTTAAAACCATGCGTAAGTAAACGCCTTTCATATGTTCGTCTTCCCTCTCCCACCCAACCGCCTGCAATAAAAACCTTAATTTAAGGAACTTCATACAGACTTCGGCGTGGACCTTCTGCATACGCTCGTAAAGATATATACGGAAAGACATTGCAAATGTACGGAGAAAATATATAACTAAAGAAATTTTAACAAAAAAAAGAATATGCATTTGGTGATTAATTTCATTTGTACAACATTTTGGTCTGCGCAATATTATGAGTTTACGCATAGGAGCAAAGAATTTTGTTTTAATGGCACACAGACTGCACAGACGGACACTGATTTTAGTGAATCGCTTTGCGTTTGCTTTCCGTCCGGATGGTGTAGGGGCCACTTTATGTCGGCCCGTACGCCGAAACGGCGTAATGAATTGTGCGGTTTATTTTGACGCGCAATCACCAATTATTGTTGCGTGTGTGCAATTGTTTTGTACTGATGTGTATCCGCCCCTTGGGGGGCCCAGGGCACACAATAAAGTCCCCCCTACGGCATACGCGACCAAAACATTATTACCGTCGTCCAAATTGCGTGCGCATCGTTCAAATCCGAGGTCGAGCGTGCTGGGAAGTAGTGTTTGGTGATGACGCTGAAGGCGTCTTGACCATCCGGATTTAGTATATTTTGAATACCAAATACACCTCGAAAAAGTCCCACTTATTATTATAATTTTGAACACCCTAAGCGACGCGCCGGTATAAAGTGGCTCCAACAGCATCCGCGGTAATATTCCAATCAATCGGGGTGATAAATTGTTCTACTTTTCGCCAAAAAAAATGGACGTTTGCTTGAGGTTGCAAACGTCCGTTTCTTTATGGTTAATCGATGAATCGCTTTGTGAGATTGCCGAAACATTCGATGCGGCGGTCGCGCAGGAAGGGCCACCAGCGGCGAACGTTTTCTGAGCGTTTCATGTCGATGTCGATGACTACGTTTTCCTCCTTGTCCTTGCTGGCGCGGTAGAGGAATTCGCCCTGTGGTCCGCAAACGAAACTGCTGCCCCAGAAACTGATGCCATTAGTTTGGCCCGAAGGGTCGGGTTCGTGGCCTGTGCGGTTGACGGCGATAACGGGGAGTCCGTTGGCCACGGCGTGTCCACGCTGAACGGTAGTCCAAGCTTCGCGCTGGCGTTCCTGTTCTTCGGGGGTGTCAGAGGATTCGTAGCCAATGGCGGTGGGATAGATGAGGAGTTCGGCTCCGGCAAGTGCCATAAGGCGTGCTCCTTCGGGATACCACTGGTCCCAACACACTTGCACGCCGAGCTTTCCGACGCTTGTCTGAATAGGTTGGAAGCCGATGTCGCCTGGCGTGAAGTAGAATTTTTCGTAGTAGGCAGGGTCGTCGGGGATGTGCATCTTGCGGTATTTTCCGGCGATACTGCCATCTTTTTCGAATACAACAGCCGTGTTGTGGTAAAGTCCGGGAGCACGGCGCTCAAAGAGCGAGGTGACGAGCACAACGTTGTGCTTGCGTGCGATGGCTCCGTAGAATTCGGTTGAGGGTCCGGGGATGGGCTCTGCAAGGTCGCAATTGTCAGTCGCTTCGATCTGGCAGAAGTAGAGCGAGTTGTGCAACTCCTGAAGCACTACGAGCTCAGCCCCCTGTGCTGCAACGTCGGCAATGTTTGCAGCGAGTTTTTGCATATTGTCGTGCACATTGGCAGTACACGATTGCTGGATGATTCCAACTTTCATAGTATAAAAAAATCTGTGTGTCTAAATTCGTGGATACTGCATGGTGGCACAATGGAGCGAGCCATGCTGATGGATGAGTGCGCTGCAATCGATGGCGGAGAGTTCGTAGTTGGGGAAGGCTTTGGCTATTGCTACGAGCGCCTTGTGGTCGTTGTAAGTGTCGTTGTATGTGGGGTAGAGCACGCAATCGTTGAGCACAAGATAGTTGGCATAGGTAGCCGGCAGACGGCAGCCTTCGTCGTCGAATGCGGGTTGCGCCATGGGGAGCGGTATTAAGCGATAGGGTTCGCCCTCGAGTGTGCGCATTGCCTTGAGTTCTTCTTCCATAGCGTGGAGGGCGGGGTAGTGTTCGTCGTTTTCATCGTCGCACTTCACGTATAGAATGGTATTCATCGGGCAGAGGCGTGCGAGCGTGTCGATGTGCGAGTCTGTGTCGTCGCCAGCAAGGTAACCAGTGTTTAACCACAACACTTGTTTTGCGCCGAACCATTCTTTGAGCATGCCCTCGATTTCGGTTTTCGAGTATTGCGGATTGCGGTTGGGGTTGAGCAAGCAGGTGGCGGTGGTGAGAATGGTGCCTTCGCCATCGCTTTCGATGCTGCCGCCTTCGAGTTCGAAGTCGAGGTGGTCGATGTATTCGCCCTTGAGGATGCCTGCCGAATGGAGGTGCTTGTTGATTTGATTGTCGAGCGATGCTTCAAACTTTCCGCCCCATCCGTTGAAGCGGAAGTCGAGCAACAATCGGCGTGGAGTTCCATCCTGAGCCGGTTGTACGCAAGTGAGGAAACCGTGGTCGCGCGCCCATGTGTCGTTAGTGGGGCAGGTTACGAGTTGGATGTTCTCGCGCAAGGATTCGGGAATTCGTTGCGTGAGCACTTCGTTGACTTTATCAGTGTCGGGTGCAACGATGATGAGCTTTGTGCGGAGCGTGATATGGTACACCATCTGAAGATAGCATTCCGTTACTTCGTCGAGCATATAAGCCCAGTCGGTGCCTTCGTGGGGCCATGTAAGCTGCACGCACTCAAGCATTGCCCATTCGGGGAGCAGGGTGGGCTTCAAGTTATTTTGATTTTTTTCTATTTGGTCGGAGGGCATAGTATGATGGAAAGGAGCGCAATGATTGCCCTTGGAAGTAGGGAGAGGGATTGCGTAGTTCATTGTATTTTGTTAGTAGACGAGTATTTAGGTACGAGTCGAGATGGTCAGACTCGACCGCTTGTTTGCACGCTGCATAGCAGTTGTACTCTGTTCTCTGTACTCTGTTCTTTGTACTCTGTACTCTAAAAAGCGTCAGTTTTTAACTTCTGCTCACTTTGAGCCCGGTGGTCGAAATGCTCATATCGATGAAGCGTGAGTTGGGCGTGATGGGATTGAGTGTGAGCGTTTCGCGAATGCGTCGTGCGGCTTCAACATCTTTTGCCACCATATACATAAATCCGCCTCCTCCGGCGCCGGGGAGTTTATAGCCCGTGCAGAGGTCGTCAATACGCTGGCAGATAGCTTCGACAACAGGGGGATTTGTACCTGCATCGAGCGCCTTGTTCTGTTCCCAGGTTTGGCGAAGCAGCGCACCATAGTTCTTGAGGTCTGCTACTTGGAGCGCATCGTACATAGAGAGGGCATGCTGTTTCATTTCGCCTAATAATGCCAGGTGAGTTGAACTGTTGAGGAACATACCTTTGACGATTTCGGCAAGAATGTTTTTCGCCGTGCGCGTTACGCCTGTGTAGAAAAGGAGGTGGCAATAGCGCATGTCGGGGTCGGTGAAGATGGTGTCGGGTGCCCAGCGAGCAACGGCATTCTGGTCGAATCCGGCTTTTGTCTGGAGTAATTTCACGCCGTGGAATACGCCGCCATACTGGTCCTGCCAACCACCACCCGTAGTGAGCAATTGTTCGAGCACGAGGGTGCGATTGCAGATTTCGTTTTTATCCCATCCGAGGGCGCAGAAGTCAGAGAGTGCTCCCAAGACAGTTGCAGCAAGGATGCTGCTCGTACCGAGTCCGGAACCGGCGGGGATTGCGGAGAGCAATGTGATTTCGATACCGCAACCGAAGGCTTCGAGTTGTTGGCGCAGTGTGGAGAATTCTTCCTGTCCGAAACCCGGGAGGAACCCTGCAAGCGCCATTGCAGCTTTGGGAATAGAGAAGGGCGAACCTACACGGTTGAACTGGCGAAGTGCTTCGTATGTCTCGATGCGTTCTATTGCTCCAAGGTCAATAGAACGACAGATGATGGCATAATCCTTTGAGGGTTTGACATATACCTGGAGTGGTTGCTGGCCGTTCATTTCGATTGCGAGGTTCACAACGTTTCCGCCTTCGGTGAGCGAGTAGGGCGGAGTGTCGGTCCAGCCGCCTGCGAGGTCAATGCGTACAGCGCTTCGTCCCCAAACGATTTGGTCGTCGTAGGTGCTTTTGCGAGGTGCACTTTTGTGGGCAAGCACGTTGGCTGTGAGTCCTTCGCGAAGCAGACTGAACGCAGTTTCGTCGTTGCCGCGGAACATGGCATCGTGAATCTTTGTCATGAGCGGAGCTTCGACAGGCAGAATGGCGGGTTTTTCAATTTCGAAATGGTTGAATTTTTCGGTTGTGTCCTTCAAGTCGAGTTGATAAAACACGCTGTTGCGCCAGTTCTTTGCGATGAGCGGAAGATTGTGCTTGAGAATAGCGCGACGCTGCTCGACAAGGCGGTCAAGGTTTGCCTGGATTGAAATTTCGTCCGCAGAAAGTCGAGCGAGCGACAGGTAAATTTCGCTCATGTCCGTTTCGGGCGTTTCGGCAATCATCCAAGCCAGAAGTTTGCCTAATAATTCAACGTCGTTTGTGACGGGGAACAGGCTTGCAGCCTGAATGTCATTTGTGTTTCCAAATGCTTCGGCAGGGATGTTGTGTGCTTTCGCCCATGTAGCCCATGATTGTCCGATGAACGTAATGTTTTCGTCGGAAATAGGTCCGCGGAAGGCATCGTTGAAGCCATAGGGGTGGAGGGCAAAGTTGTTTTCGCCCACGGGAACAACGTCAACGCATACTCCTTCGTTGAGCGTGGCTGCCCAATTGGCAGAGGGGACACCGGTGATGACGTTGCGGCGTGTGAAGTGGAAGTTCTTGCCTAAATAGGAATTTTCAATCCATACATTTTCGTTGCTTGAACTTACGCCATTTTCTACGATGCAGTTTTGTGTGAAGACAGAAGTTTGTCTTTTCACCTCGCGCTGAATGATAAAGCGTTGGTCCTTGATGAGGTTCTGTATAGCTTCTGTAGAACTCAGCAATTCAGGGGTTGTGCCGAAATGGTAGAATTCGCCGCCGTTCAGGGGAAGTATTGCTACGCTGAGGTCTGCAAGGTCCTTGTCGGGACTGGATGGATTTTCGCCCAGGGCGCAACCAAATTCAGAGTATAAATCGTAAGGACGCTCCATCTCTCCGTTTTCGGAAACCGGAGCTTTGGCTAACAATGCCTTTACCGCCTTGTCTGACAATACCCATACGCCAATGTCCATTAATATATAATGTGTCTGCATCAGCGAGGCCTGCTTTTCGAGCGAGGGCTTTTGGAGCATGAAGTCGAGGCGATGAGTGTGGTTGCGGTCAATGACGAATACGCCGTGGTGGCTTGCCAGTTCGGCGTCAGCCCAAAGTCCGTAGCACACGACGTCGGCTTCGGGAATTTCTTGAAGTGGCTCTGTCGTGCGGATGTAAACGTCACCGCTGGCGATGAGTGTGCGACAATAGTCGGGGGCTTTCTTCAGAATCTGTTCGTAGAGCGGCATCTGCAGGTCGAGCAAAGTTTGGTCGATGTGCTGTCCGCGCTGCCATCTGAACACGGGGATGGGAGTCAGCACCTTTCCGCTGGGCGCATACATGGGAAGGCGTCTGCTCTGTCCGCCTGCATGAAGAAGGATGCGCTTTTCGCTTGCTAACCATTCATCGAATGTTGAAGTAGTGGCCTCTTTTCGATAACAATCCTCAAGAAGCCATGTTGTTCCACCTCCGCTACCTAATTTTTTGCCGGCGGGGTCAGAGGTGCAAAAATAAGTGTTTGTATCCTTTTGTGCGACGCGATGGAAGGCGTTTACCAGGTTGGGCGGAAGTGAAAGAAGTTTCTTCATAATTTGATTAAATGATTTATTCAAGTTTCGCAAGAGCTCAACTTGTTAGGTTATAAGGTCCTAAGGTTTTAAGGTTTACCATTCGGAGTACTCCTCTATTCGTTAATATAAACAGTCTGGATAGTACTCAAGACCTTAAAGCGTAGCGCCCTAACAACCTCATAACCTAATTCAACTGAAGCTTGCGAAAGTTGAGTGATTTAGTTAATTATTTCGCAAATTTAAGAATTATTCTTAATGTGTCCTAAGTTCTGGCGTATTTTGTGGGGATACAAAATGTTTTGAATTAACATTTTTTGTTATCCGTAAAAGTGCTAATTTTAAAAATACTTAAAAAATAGACTATCATTGAAGAAAAATAGACAACTTTCAAACTTATGATGTATATTTGCACTTGTATTAAGTAACATGTTTTATTTCAACACTGATTTTAAATGATTCGTTTCAAACATCTCTTTGCGAATTTAGCAGGTTGGCTAATGCTGGCAGCCTGCTCTAACCACTATAGTATTAGTGGTGACCTTTCGCAGGGGGTGGTGAATGCGGAGAAACTTTATCTAACGGTTGTTGACAACGAAAATCAGCGCGTATTTATAGATTCGTGCGAGGTGGTGCATGGGCAGTTCTCGTTTGCCGGCAGAGTCGATTCTATTGTTCTGGGGCATTTGGATGTTGACGGTGCCACAATGATGCCCGTTGTGATAGAGCAGGGCGAAGTTGACATTAGTGTCGATGTCTTTGGTACCGGCATTACAGGCGGCGGGCTTAATAAGCGACTAAGCGATTATTATAAGTCGCTCAATATCATTCAGCAAGAGTGGGTGTCGCTTTATCAGCGCAGGGTGAAACTGATGCGCGGCGGAGTTAATAGTCATAAGGAGTTTGAGGCAATCATGTTGGCTGAAGACTCATTGAACAGGGCTACGGAGAAGTTGCAGGCTGAATTTATTCTTGATAATTTCAACAATGTGTTGGGACCGGGGATATTTATGATGATTTGCGACCAATATCCAATTCCGATGCTGACGCCTCAGTTGAGGTCTATTTTAGAGCAGGCTCCTCCGGTATTTTTAACTCATCCGCGCGTGTCGCGTTTTATCCGCAGAGCCGGTTATGCTCCAGCAGACTATCGTTAAGTGATGTGACAAGAATAAGGCGCATTGCTTAACGATAGTTTTTGTATAATATGAGATGCGGTTCGGATGAGTGAAATTCGTGTTCTGAAAAAATAAAGAGATAAATTTTTAAGGTTATGAGGTTGTAAGGTCGCTTCGCTTGTGAGGTTTTAAGGTAGACAATCCGGATGGTCTCTCCTTTCTCCTTTCTCCTTTCTCCTTTCTCCTTTCTCCTTTCTCCTTTCTCCTCGCCCGTCTACTAATTTTATATAAACAATCTGGATAGTTCTCAAAACCTTAAAGAGTAGCGACCTAACAACTTCACAACCTAATTCAACTGAAGCTTGCGAAAGTTGAGAAAAAAGATAACAACCTATAACCTCGAAAAAATAGGAGTACTTCCACTCTCTTCTTACACTTAAGAAGAGACAATGGAAATACTCCTATATTATTTTTTTATCATTGAGGCGAGACGGAGGCAGGCAGCGATGTGACTGCTTCGTCTTATCAAGCTTGATTATGCTTCGTCCTTTTTGCGACGGATGCGGCGCTTGGGTTTTTCTTCTACGCTGACTTTGTCGAGCTTAACGCCAGCGAGTTCGGGGTCAATCATGATGCGTCCGCAGTATTCGCATACGATAATCTTTTTGCGCATGCGGATGTCGAGCTGACGCTGTGGGGGAATCTTGTTGAAACATCCACCGCAAGCATCGCGCTGCACGTAAACCACGCCGAGACCATTGCGACTGTTCTTACGGATACGCTTGAACGATGTGAGGAGGCGAGGTTCGATAGAGAGTTCAAGGTTCTTCGCCTTTTCGCGGATTTTTTCTTCTTCAGCCTTAGTTTCCGAAATGATTTCGTCGAGTTCAGACTTCTTAACATCCAAATCGTCGCGGCGATCGCGCAGAAGTTCAGAGCATTGTGCCATGTCCTTTTGCTTGTTGTCGATAGCGCGCTGTGCTTCGTTGATTTTCTTTTCGAGGAGCGTGATTTCCAAATCCTGGAATTCGATTTCCTTTGTAAGGATGTCGTATTCGCGGTTGTTGCTCACGTTGTTTTGCTGTTCTTCGTAGCGCTTCATCGCCTCGCGGGCTTCTTCAATCTGCACCTTCTTTGTTGCGATTTCTTGCTTGAGGTGTTCGATTTCAGCGTTGTACTTCTCGAGTCGGTGTGTCAGACCTTCGATTTCGGCGTCGAGGTCTTCAACTTCGAGAGGGAGTTCGCCGCGCAACGCCTTGAGCTTATCGCTTTCAGAGAGGAGCGCCTGGAGCTGATAGAGGTTTTTGAGTTTCTGTTCTACAGAGAGGTCTGTAGTTTCTTTTTTGGTTGCCATAGGATGACGTGTTATGTGTGTATTGAAAATTTTATGTTCAGCAGAGATAGTGTATGGGGTTGGTGTTGACAGAAGTTTCAACGATTTTTAGTTCGGGATGAGCTTTGCGCAATATGTCAGCCATTAGTCCGACTGTGAATTGTTCGCTCTGATAATGTCCGAGCGCCCCGATGAGGATTTTGTTTTCGTAACCAAAGAAGTGGTGGTATCCCATTTCGCCCGTCAGGAAGGCGTCGGCTCCTTGGCGGATGGCAGTGTCAACAAGGAAGTCGCCCGAACCTCCGCAGAGTGCCACCTTTTGTATGGGGTGAGAGGGTGGGAGGTTGTGTTGCAGGCAATCGATGTCGAACGTCTCCTTTATGCGATGCAGAAAAGCTATGGGTTCTTCGGGGTTGGGCAACGTTCCGATGATGCCGCTTCCGCCCGCGTTGTTGGGCAGGGGTTGCAGAAACTTTACGTCCTCGAGACCTATTTGGCGGGCTATTTCAAAGTTTACGCCGCCCTCGGCATTGTCGAGATTTGTGTGTGCAGCATAGATGGTGATGTCCTTCAGGATGGCCGTTCTTATGCACCTTTCGATGAGTGTTTCGTCTGCGATTCGCTTGACACCGCGAAATAGCAGGGGGTGGTGGGCTACGACCATGTTGCATCCTTTTGCTGCTGCCTCTTCGATTACTTCCTCCGTAACGTCAAGACACAATAATACCCCTGAGGCGTCTGCGTCTGTTAATCCAATCTGCAAGCCGGCATTATCGTATCCTTCTTGCAGGGGCAGAGGTGCAAACCGTTCAAGGGTTTCAGCTACTTCCTTTATCTTCATAAGGGAAAACTCTTTTATGTAATGGCAATTTCTACAAACAAATACTCATTCTTTTATTTATAGAATCTACCTAAAATCAAATTCGCATGCAAAGTTACGATTTTTCTTTCTTTTTTGAAAGTAAGAGGAGTAAAAATTTAAGGTTTTGAGGTATAAGGTTCAGAGGTTTTGAGGTTTTGAGGTTATGAGGTTTTAAGGTCGCTTCGCTTGTGAGGTTTTAAGGTAACCAATCCGGATGGTCTCTCATTTATTCGCTTACGCTCATCAGCTACGCAGTCTCATTTCTGATTTATTCACTCATGCTCATCAGCTACGTAGTCTCCTTTTTCCGCATGGCTATTTCTCCTTTCTCCTTTTTCCTTTCTCCTTTCTGATTTCTCATTTCTCCTTTCTCCTCGCTTGTTTACTAAAAGTTGACAAAATCACTTTGTCAAAATTTTTAACATCCGTTAACATCGCTCAAAAAGTAAAAAAGTTTAAAACTTTAACTTCTGTTAAGAAAAACTTAGGAAATTTAACGAAATTTTTCGGAAAATCGAGGAAAATTTTCCTTCTTAAAAAGAAAAAAGTTTTTCTTAAAAGGAAAAATTTCCTACTTAAAAGGAAGAAAATCCTTCTTCAAAGGAAGTTTTCAGGAGAAAGGTCACAAAAAAAGGAGGGCAGCGGTGCCCTCCTCAAT
>JAZQXH010000032.1:0-98801 GCA_045632745.1 Alloprevotella sp. | reverse complement strand
ACTGCCGTTTTCGAGCGTAATCTTGTCCAACTTAATGTCGAAGGGGAAGGCGAAGAAATACCAGCGACCGCCCTTCACGTTAATCTTGATGTTCAAGTTGTCCACCCAGAGGTTGTTGTCGCCCATGATAGAACCACTATTCCCAGCACCATCGTTTTCTACATTCACGTCGCCAAGACTTTGGTTCGGCGTTTCGCTATCCTCCTGTTCACCCTCTACGATGAGTCCACCACCAGGGTTGATGTCCGCATTCGGATTTTGGTTGCCTTCACCTTCGATGTAACCCGTGTTGTCGTTCAAGATATAGTCTTGGTTAAGGTAGAAGTATTCGTAAGGTTCGTTGAACGTAACGTGCTTCAAGAATTCATTCCAACCTGCTGCAAAATAATAGTTTTCACTACTGGTTTCGGGCAAGTAAAGTTCCGCATTTGCGGCATTGCCGAACGTAGCATCGCTGATAGCAAGCGGAAGGATGGTGTAAGTATAAACTTTTTCTAAGGGGCAATAACCAAAAGCGTTACTACCTATTGATTTTAAACTACTGGGAATGCGGATTTCTGTGAGGTCGGTATGATCAAAGGCTTTCTGTCCAATGCTTTCCAAAGATGGAGGCAGGATGATTTCTTTTAATTCACTATCGCAGAAAACTTGAGATTCAATCTCTTTCAATGTTTTAGGAAGTTGTATAGAAGTGAGTCCTGAATTATAAAAAGCATATCCACCAATAGTCGTAACGCCTTCAGGGATTGTAATGCTTTTCAAGTTAGAACATCCATAGAAAGCCTCGCCCCCAATACTTCCCATTAAATTCTTTGGAAGCACCACTTTACGGAACGAACCTTTCTGATAGAACATATATGCGCCCAACGTATTATCTTCTGTATAATAACTATTGTAGTATGGATAGTCGCACGCCACAATCGTCGCTTCGCTTAAGTCCAAATTGTGCAAGATGGGCATCTTTTGATTGAGCACAATAATGTCGTAACTGTTGATAGTTCCCTTGATGGTTAAATCTACCACTCCGTCAACCAAGTCATCCCCAATGATAGTACGTACCGCAGAACCTGTATTAGAAGCAGTCACTTCAATGCTTTTTGTTGCGCGCTCACTGCTCGTAATATATTTTGCAATGTCGCTCCATCCTTCTGCTGTACGGTAAGATTCTACTGCTGATTCTGGCACAATGATTGCTCTACTATAACCGCTGATATTGTTGTAAGTAAATGGTTGTTCACTTAACAAATAGATACGATCCAAACCTGAGCAATCAGAGAAAGCATAATCCCCAATGTAGGTCACACTATTACCAATCACCACGGAAGTCAAACTGGAGCATTGACTGAAAGCCCAATGCCCAATGCTGGTCACACTATTACCAATCACCACGGAAGTCAAACCTGAGCAATCTCTGAAAGCACTTTCCCCAATGCTGGTCACACTATTCGGAATCACCACGGAAGTCAAACCTGAGCAATAATAGAAAGTCCAATCCCCAATGCTGGTCACACTATTCGGAATCTCCACGGAAGTCAAACCTGAGCACCTATAGAAAGCATCTTTCCCTATGCTGGTCACACTATTCGGAATCTCCACGGAAGTCAAACCTGAGCACTTATAGAAAGCAAAATCCCCAATGCTGGTCACACTATAAGTATTGCCATTATATTCCACGGTTTCGGGAATAACGATATCTCCAGAATATGCTGTAGAATTGTTATTACTATTATAATGTAAATATGTCACTGATGCATTTGTTCCCGAGATGTTATAATAAATGCCATCCACTTCAAAATCATATGCATCATATGCATAAATCGCACTGCAACAAAGCAGGAATATGCCTGTAAGGAAAAATCTAAACGTTTTCATAAGGTTATTATTTAGATGTTTAAAGTATGTTACCAACGTATGTTTATTAGATGTTAATCTTTAATAGATGTATAGTATCTTCATTTACGTTCCACCACTGAAGTGGATAAGTATTTTTTATAGTTACCTCTCTATTTTGTGTATAGGGATGAGCACCTGCCGTCATACTTGCTCCAGAACCAATGCAGAACTTATTGCCTGGTTTGTTCTTAGTGTGATTGCAGTCGTCTGTAAGTACAATCGCAAAACCGAGATTTTCGGAGTCTGCAATATAGGCTTCAAGGTTCTCAACATCTGTCCATACGGAGAAGCGTTCGTCTGTTACAGCCGCAGTGGGAGACTTCTTTAAATATTTCAATTCAATGTAAGCAGTGCACTGAGTATTGTTCTTGATATTGCGCAACGTTATTTCAATATCGCAACGCGCCTTGCCATTGGGAGTCTTAGTGGTGGTCACTTCTTGAAGCGTCTCTAACGAAACAATGATGCGTTCTTCAAGACTGTATTCATATAACTCGCCTAAAGTTTTAAGTATCATCCCCAAATGCATTTGCATGGATGCTTCGTTGCTGACCTTGATATTGCCATTCGCAATCTTGTTGCCTAATAACTTATAGGCAGTTTCTACGATTTCCGTTAAACGGGATTTAAAATCTGTCATGACTATTATTGCAATAATTTTTACATATGGATTACTTCACCACCTTCTTACCACCAACAATATAAACGCCCTTGGCGGGTTGCGCAATGCGGCGACCACTGAGGTCGTAGATAATGTTGGCATCAAGGTTGGAAACGGGAATGGTTTCGATGCCCGTGGGGCGGTGGAGTTGGAATGCTGCTACGCCCTGGAGCGAAGCGGGAAGGGTGAGCCAACATTTACCAGCGGGAATGGCGAAAGAGGTGTTGCCTACGCGGTAGAACATGGGACCTTCGCCCTGGTTTTGGAGCACGTAATTACCTGCGTCACCCGTTATTTCCGTTTTCACCACTGTGCCCGAGAGGTAACCAATCGTCACTATTGCTTGATACTTCTCTGCATCCACTGTGCCCGTAAGGGTTCCGTCAAAACCGTTGGGCGCATACACGATGTAGGGCGTGAAGGCTTGCATGGATGATTGCTGTGTCAACACCAAGTTGTTACCATCGGTAGCCTCGCAACTGTAGGCCTCAAGTCCCGCGGGGAGTTGGGTGTCAAAGGGCAAAATGCAAGTGCTGAACTTGTTGCTTGCAGAAACCTTCAACGCGAGGGTGCTGGTTGTTGAAGCGGTGCCGATAGAAGCAGGTTCTACGGAATCAAATTCGGGACCTTGGGAATTGATGTCCGAAAAAACGATGTTGCGCAACTGCACCTTTACATCGCCAGGCTTTAAATAGGGCGATGCTACGACGCCGACCTTGAAGAGTTCGCCAGATCTTGCTTTAAACGCACGATTGCCGTCATCTTTACAAATCACGCGGATGTGATCCTTATTGACTTTCGGAGTCAACGAATGGTAAGGCACCTTGCGATTGGTTGGGTAAATCGTTGTGTCGTCAATATAAATATCAAGTTCGCCTTCATAGTAAGCGATTTCCAATCCTTCGGGCAGAACAATGTCCAGCTGATACGCCACATAGTCCATCGAAGCATCTGCAATGTTTACGGAGAAATACTGCGTTTCGGTGTCGCCTCCAGGGTTAAACGAGAGTTCTCCCGAAACATACACACGATCTGCTTCCTGCGCCAAAGCACAAGTAGCACAAAACCACGCACAGACAATCCATGCGGCTTTCAAAACGTTGTTGATAAAGATTTTATTCATACGCATATAAAATTTAAATTGTTTTTCACTTGCTGTATGAACACAAAAAAGACGTGGAACCAACGATTGTCCGTTCCACATTCTGAGGCTCTAGCAATTGCCCATTGTCGTTGAACAGACAACGCCAGAGTCCACGCCGAATATGATATAACCCATCCATGCAACATGAGGATACACCCAAAAGGATACAATCTTGGCTGTTGCAAAATGGATGAATAACCCATCTATGCGACGTCAGACTGCACCCAAAAGGGCACAATCTCGGCTGTCGCAAAATGGATGTTATAACCACACCCTATGGACATCTACCGTTGCAAAGCTCAAGACGACAATACTGTAAATTTGCTAGATTTCAGAATGTCTTAAAACCATGCGTAAGTAAACGCCTTTCATATGTTCGTCTTCCCTCTCCCACCCAACCGCCTGCAATAAAAACCTTAATTTAAGGAACTTCACTACAGACTTCGGCGTGGACCTTCTGCATACGCTCGTAAAGATATATACGGAAAGACATTGCAAATGTACGGAGAAAATATATAACTAAAGAAATTTTAACAAAAAAAGAATATGCATTTAGTGATTAATTTCATTTGCACAACATTTTGGTCTGCTGATGTTATGAACTTAGGTAAAGGTGACACCTCACCTTAAAACCTTATAACTTTAAAATAGTAGACGAGTTATTAGTAAACAAGTAGACAAGAAGGTTTGATTCTACCGCTTGCTTGCACGCTGACTTGCATTCCGCAAGGTAGTTGTGCTCTGTACTCTGTGCTCTGTACTCTAAAAATGCTGCATAGCCTTAAAACCTCACAAGCGAAGCGACCTCAAAACCTTATAACCTGAATCAACTGAAGCTTGCGAAAGTTGAGCATATATATATATAATATTGTCACATGTATTTAAGTTTGCATATTGAAAAAACAGCTTTCAGCACGACAATTGATGAACAAAATTGACTTCCGCTACTTTCTGGCACACGAAAACCAACATTTTTCTGACAAAATAGCAGGAAATGGGCATATTTTTCTAAAAAAACCTCACTTTCCTAACAAAAAAAGTCCGTTTTCCCATTTTTTGGCACGGCATTTGTTAATTAATAAAGCGAAAGGCTACTACAGATTAGCCACGACAAACAAACAAGAAATTAATAACAAATAAAAAAATAAAACTATTATGGGAAAAATTATTGGTATTGACCTTGGTACAACTAACTCATGTGTATCAGTATTCGAAGGTAACGAACCTGTTGTAATCACAAACGCAGAAGGTAAGCGCACCACTCCTTCAATCGTAGCTTTCGTAGAAGGCGGCGAACGCAAGGTGGGCGACCCCGCAAAGCGTCAGGCTATCACAAACCCCAAGCGCACTATCTATTCTATCAAGCGCTTCATGGGTGAAACTTATGACCAGGTAGCGAAGGAAGTGTCACGCATGCCTTACGACGTAGTGAAGGGCGAAAACAACACTCCCCGCGTGGCTATCGATGGTCGCAACTACACTCCCCAGGAAATCTCAGCGATGGTGCTCCAGAAGATGAAGAAGACTGCTGAGGACTACCTCGGACAGGAAGTAACAGACGCTGTTATCACCGTTCCTGCTTACTTCTCTGACTCACAGCGTCAGGCTACAAAGGAAGCTGGTCAGATTGCAGGTCTTAACGTGCAGCGTATCGTGAACGAACCTACAGCAGCAGCGCTTGCTTACGGTATCGACAAGGCACACAAGGATATGAAGATTGCTGTATTCGACCTCGGTGGCGGTACCTTCGATATTTCTATCCTCGAATTCGGTGGCGGTGTGTTTGAAGTACTCTCAACAAATGGTGACACTCACCTCGGTGGTGATGACTTTGACCAGGTTATCATTGACTGGCTCATTTCAGAATTTAAGGCAGAAGAAGGCGTTGACCTCTCACTCGACCCCATGGCAATGCAGCGTTTGAAGGAAGCTGCTGAAAAGGCGAAGTGCGAACTCTCAAGCTCTGCTGCTACAGAGATTAACCTCCCCTACATCACTGCAACAGCTTCTGGTCCTAAGCACCTCGTGCGCAACTTGACTCGTGCGAAGTTCGAACAGCTCGCTCACAACCTCATTCAGGCATGTAAGGTGCCCTGCGAACAGGCGCTCCGCGACGCTGGTATCTCAAAGTCTGAAATTGATGAAGTAATCCTCGTGGGTGGTTCTACTCGTATCCCCGCTATCCAGCAGCTCGTTGAAGACTTCTTCGGCAAGGCTCCTTCAAAGGGCGTAAACCCCGACGAAGTAGTAGCAGTAGGTGCTTCTATTCAGGGTGCTATCTTGAACAAGGAAGAAGGTGTGGGCGACATCGTACTTCTCGACGTTACTCCCCTCTCAATGGGTATCGAAACACTCGGTGGTGTGATGACAAAGCTCATCGAAGCAAACGCAACTATTCCTTGTAAGAAGAGCCAGGTGTTCTCAACTGCTGAAGACAACCAGCCCGAAGTTACTATCCACGTACTCCAGGGTGAACGTCCTATGGCAGCTCAGAACAAGTCAATCGGTCGCTTCAACCTCGCAGGTATCGCTCCCGCTCGTCGCGGTGTGCCTCAGATCGAAGTTACTTTCGACATCGACGCCAACGGTATCCTCAAGGTTTCTGCAAAGGATAAGGCTACAGGTAAGGAACAAACCATCCGTATCGAAGCATCTTCAGGTCTCAGCCAGGAAGAAATCGACCGCATGAAGGCGGAAGCTGAAGCAAATGCTGAAGCCGACAAGAAGGAAGCAGAACGTATTGCGAAGATCAACCAGGCTGACTCTATGATTTTCCAGACAGAAACACAGCTCCAGGAACTCGGCGACAAGCTTCCCGCAGACAAGAAGGCGCCCATCGAAGCAGCCCTCTCTAAGCTCAAGGATGCTCACAAGGCTCAGGACGTAACTGCCATCGACGCAGCCATCGCTGAACTCAACACAGCATTCCAGGCTGCAAGCGCAGAAATGTACAGCCAGGCAGGTGCACAACCCGGTCCCGACGCAGGCTTCAACGCCGGCGGTGCCGACCAGAGCGCTTCACAGAAGCCCGGCAAGGAAAACATCCAGGATGCAGACTTTGAGGAAGTGAAGTAACCTCTGAATTACCAATACAAAAAAATAGCGTGCTACTCTCAAAAGAGTGACACGCTGTTTTTTTAGTATAAATCAACTTTCGATACAAATGAAGTACAAACTTGAGTGAATTCTCAACGGCGAGTCAGTTGATAGGCAAAATGTCATATATTTAACATGCCCCGTTATAAGCAAATTACGTGATGCTTTAGCTACAACAGATTTGACAATTAATTCTTATTCCGTTTAATAACTATTGAGGCATCTCTTTGCTTCGGTTTGCAATATGACGAATAAAGAGTTGCATGATCTTCTTTAAATGCCTTACTGTCAAATTGCATTGTTGTTTTAGCAGGAGAATATGTAATATTGTATTTTTCGGTATCCACTCTGTCTATGCTTCGGGTTTCCATCTGTTTCTGGATTCTAAGACGTAATTGTTTTATTTTCTCATCTAGTTCATCCCTTTCTGCTAACAAATTATCCAACTCACTTTCAATCTTCTCAAACCAAAGTTGCTGTTGTTGAGAAGTTTGAGTTTCACTATTTGTCAATCCCATTTTTTGAATTCGCGAGGATATTGCTCCGATGTTTCTCTCCATAAGCTGCGCAATCTTTTCAACAGACATTCCTGCAGCTATACAATCCTTTACTTGTTATTCCTCGGTTGAAGTCCATTTGGCGTATGCATTTTTATATTCAAGTTTCTGCTGTTCCATATATGACATCGTTTGAGGTACTGTTTCTACACTTGAATCGCCTACAATCTCCCCAACATCCCCTATTTCTTTAACATATTCGTTGATAAGGTCAATGAACCGTTGACCAAATGCGTCGCGCTTGTGTTCTCCTATACCAAAAATATGTCCAAACGCCTCAAGTGTTGTGGGACGATCTGTGACAAGAGCTAATAACGAACGATCAGACATGACAACGTACGCAGGCCAATTATGTTCATTAGCAATTTGCAAGCGCAGTTCTAGAAGTCGATTAAAAAGTGTTTGCGACCCAGATTCATCTTGCCCCTTTGGCATTTTCATCGGACTTTGTTCTAAAATTTGTTTTCTTCGTGCTTTAACAGAAAAGTCATCCCGAGCAATAACAGCCAACTCAACCGTTTCATCGCCTTTTAGAACACGCTGCCCCAAAGGAGTAACGCGTATATGTCGATCTTCATTATAGGCGATTTCAATGAATCCCATGTGAAGCATTTGCAGCAGATAATCATGCCAATCGCGCTGAGGAATATCACGACCAACCCCAAATGTCTTTAATTGGTCGTACTTGTGCACCTTAACCTCAGCCGATAAATTTCCCCGCAAAATATCTATCGTTGTCGTGAATCCCACAGACTCATTGGTGCGCATGATCGCTGAAAGCGCCTTCTGCACAATGGTTGTACCCACAAACCTCTGAGGAGGGGTATGACAGACATCGCAATTGTCGCAATTGCAATCAGAGATTTCTCCAAAATAGTTGAGCAAGATACGTCGTCGACATACTTGTGACTCTGCGTATTCCTGCATTCGTTGTAGTTTATCAAGATTGATTGCTTTCTGCCCACTTTCATTTGCGAAATGACGCAAAGTAATAATGTCTTGTAGGTTGTAGAACAGCACTGTTTCGCATGGCATCCCATCCTCTTAACAATGAATGTCTGAATCCTGAATGTTGTAGAACAGCACTGTTTCGCATGGCATCCCATCGCGACCGCCTCGTCCAATCTCTTGATAGAAACTTTCGATATGCTTCGGCAGATTGTAATGTACTACAAACCTTACATTGCTCTTGTCTATCCCCATACCGAAAGCCACTGTTGCACAAACAACTTGAATCTTATCTTTCACAAAATCATCCTGCACACGACTACGCTCTTCATTTGATAATCCAGCGTGATAAACACCTACGGCTAAGCCTTCATTCTTTAATTTCTCAGCGAGTTTTTCCGTTGTTTTTCTGGAAAGACAATATATGATACCACTCTCCCCTTGATGTCGGCTGATAAGTTCCAATATACTACGTAATTTTTCACGTGCAGAATATCCACGTTTTACATCAAGACTTAGATTCTGACGATTAAACGAACCCACGAATGTCTGTCCATTCGTAATGTGGAGTTGCTCTAATATATCTTGCTTTGTTATCTTATCTGCTGTTGCAGTTAGCGCCATAATGGGAACAGTTGGAAATAAAGTTTTTAACTACCCCAACTGTGTGTACTCAGGACGAAAATCGTATCCCCAACTTGATATACAATGTGCCTCGTCAATGGCAAAGAGCGATATCTTAACTTGCAGCAAAAGGTGCATCATTCCCCCAACAAGACGTTCCGGGGATATATAAAGTAACTTCACCTCACCACGAATACAACGCTCTATAACATCTCTGTTCCATCGCTCATCATTACTGCTATTCACAGCTTCCGCCAAAATTCCATTTGCTTTCAGACCATCCACCTGGTCTTTCATTAACGAAATTAGCGGAGACACAACCACAGCCAACCCATCTTTTAGCAACGCTGATATTTGAAAGCACATAGACTTACCACCACCCGTTGGCATCAACACAAGTGAGTCACCTCCTTGAAGGGTGTGTTGTATGATTTCTTCCTGCATCGGGCGAAACGTTTCATATCCGAAATAAGTCTTCAAAGCCTGCGTTAAAACTTTTGATTCCATCATATTTATTTATTCGTTGTGCTTAAAATTCTCATTCTAAATAAATTATCAGATACAATACCATTTTTCTATTAATGATATCATTTATACTTTATAATCTGTAAGAATTGCGCTTCCTCATCAATGACTGATAAAACAGTTCACAACTGCCCTGGAGGACATCAAAGGTTACCATTAGCATCCTTCTTCAAAGTCAAATCCACGAGCAACACAGCGTGTTCCTTTTCTTCTTTGGGCGCATCTTTAGGACGCCATGCCACGATAAAGCGGATTACTGTTTCCGAAACAACATAACCCTTTTCTTGCCAAACTGCCAGTTCGCCTTGTATCTTTTGAGATAATTGGCACACAGGATTATTTGTTCTTATGTCGTATAGGTAGTTATCGTTAAAACGTAGTTTCTGACCAGCACGCAGTGATAGCACTTCCTTCTTGCGAGATTTGAAAAATCCCAGATTCACATCACGATGCGACAGTTGCAACACTATTTCATTGGGCATTTCATACATAACACGATCCTCAAAATTCAAAACTTCTAAGCCTTCAAACATGGTACTATTAGTGTGTATAAACAAACGGCACTTTGCTCGCGTTATACCCACATAATATCTGCGTAAAGCCTCGTCGGTTAAATGTCGCGGTTCAGTAATGAGCATATACACATCATCAAACTCCATCCCTTTTGATTTATGGATGGTTGATACCACTACATCAGCATTTTGCAAATCGCAAAAATCCTCGGCAGAAGATTCAAAAACAAATTCCTTGAAATCAGTCAAATATTTCGCTTTATTCGTACTTTCAAAGAGATGGATACACCGTTGCAAATAGCACAAACTTGAAGAATTAGTATATTCAGCAAAAGTTCTGGATTTTGCAATTTCCCAAACTTCATCCGTAATGAGTGCTGTATGCGTATTCATTTCTATATGCTTCAAAAAATGACGCACCTCCGCCAGGTTCCAAAAACGAAATCCTTCCATGCTTTGAATAAGTTTCGCCGTCAACCCATGTTTGCGAAGGAGTGCAACCAGAATCACCGCCTCTTCATTCGTCTGAGTAAGCACACAAATAGAATCTGTCGCTTTATTTTGTACTAATTCTTTTACAAGCGGTTGGAACATCAGAGTTGAGACATGACGCGTAATTCGAACCACTCCTTCATCTTGATTCATCGAAACAATTGGAGTAGTTTTCATTCTGCGACTTATCTTCATCACAAACTCGTTAGCAAACTTTACAACCTGTCGAGTGCTACGGTAATTCTCAATCATTTCATAGAACGACCCATTAGTTTTGTCAAGCAATTGCGCCATATATTGCGAGTTGGAACCACGAAACTCAAATATATTCTGATCATCATCGCCCACCGCTATCACACGCATCTCCTCGTTTGCCTTCATCAACGCTTCAACCAAAGCAAACTCTTCAGCACTCATATCCTGTGCCTCGTCTATGACAAGCACAGTTTTAGCAATACGATTGGGTTCAACCTCGCCATCATTAATCATCTGCGCCGCACGCGAAACGACTCCCTTAACCTCATCCAAGTTACCAATTCTTCCCAGCAAGTCAAAACAATAAGAATGGAAGGTCTTTATTTCCACAAAGTGTGCCGCATTTCCTATCAGTCCCATCAGTCGCTGCTTAAATTCTGTAGCTGCAGCTCGTGAAAAAGTAAGCATCAGCAATTGCTCGTGTTTTACATCCTCGAGCAAAAGTAAGGATGCTAACTTGTGAACTAAAACCCTTGTCTTACCACTACCTGGACCAGCCGCAACTACAATACAACGAGAATCCTTGTCAGAAATAATTTGCATCTGCTTGTTAGAAAGCGTTCCGAAGAGTTGCTTATATTTATCGGGCGTCACATTGATTTCTATTTCTTGAAGACGTTCACCCTTAAAGTATTTTGCCACAAAGCGCTTATAATCCATCTGGAAATAGTCCTGCACATACTGCAAGGCAGCATTGTAATCCCTAACCATGAGATTCGCATACTCTCCAACGATGTGTACTTGCTGAATCTTCTGCTTATAGAATTCATTGAGCATTCGATAATCGTCCTGCTTATAACGCAATCTGCTATCCTTTATTCGGCGAATATCCATCGCATTGTATAAAACAAGGAAACCACCTTCTAACTTTAATGCTCCAATCTTAGAGAGGTAAAGTAGCGCTTCCTCTACCTCATCAAGTTGTGCGTCACGCAATGAACTCAACAAATCACTTCCATAAGCTTTGATGTCATTAAGCAACTCGACAACAGAGAACTGAATGCCCTTTACTTTAGTTTCTTCACTCGTAGCGAGAGCAGTCTGTTTAAACAGCCAATCTACGGTAAAACGACATATTTCCAAACGCTTTTCAAAACGTTTGATAATCGTATCTAAATCTGCTTGACGGGCAATCTCTATATTGTGAGCCGCATCCTCTTTCTTTTTTGTATATCCTTTAACGGTCAAGAAATACAATAAGGTGCGTATATCCTTCTCTGTTGCAGAAGTAACACCCTCATTTTGCGCATTATCATTTAATTGCTTACATGAAATTCGTAACGCGTCATCTGGTATTTTATTCAAGATATAGCGTTCCAGTTTTGTAAATCGCTCCAATAAGCGTTTGGACTTATTTTCTGATTCTCCTGCATCATTTAAGTAAGCAGAGATATCCTTCGTATCCGCCAAAATGCCCTCTTCACGCATACGCCCTACAACAGACAACACCTCTTCCTTCTTCAACCCAAGAATATCAGCCAAATAGTCCACACGTGATTCAGCTAACTCATCTTGCGCTTTAGCAATATGCTTCTGGGATATCAGCGACTTAATAATACGCACAGCCTGTTCTATTTCTCCATCTTCAAAAAGCAACGACTCTGTAATGCGCCTGCGTGCCTCATCAACATTCTTCACCGTAATCCCCGTGGCAAACACTTGAGGTACATTATTTCCACGTTCCAAATAACCAGCTTGCTCCAAAGCTGCAAGTGCTGTACGCACACGCGTTTCTATATCAGAAACGGAATCATCCCACCCTGCCATTCTTGCAATCTCCAAGGCGGAACAACACACACGCATACGTAATTTTGTCATATCCTTCACCGCCTTCCAAACTTGTTGAATTTCACTCAAACTCAACTTCGTCTGATTCAGCAAGATAAAGTGCTTATCCAAATCAGAGTCGCTATACAACACAAAACATCTCGCTTGAAGTTCTGGATCACGCCCCGCACGACCAGCCTCTTGCACATAGTTCTCCAACGAATCTGAGATATCAAAGTGAACGACCAATCCTACATCTTTCTTATCTACCCCCATACCAAAAGCAGAGGTCGCTACAATAATGCGCACCTTATCAGACATGAATGCGTCCTGATTGGCTATCTTTTCATCAGCATCCATTTTCCCATTAAACGGCAACGCCTTATAACCATCTCTTGTCAATTTTTCAGCCAACAGTTTCGTACGTTTCGTTCTTGAAACATAAACGATGGTAGGGCAAGACGATTCAGCTATCAATGAGCGTAACTTCAAATACTTATCATCCTCTGTTTCTGCATGAATCACAGAATAACGCAAGTTCGTTCGTGATGCCGTTGACGCAAACAGTTGAAGATCCAAATCAAGAGTCTGCTTAAAATAATCACAGATATCTTGCACCACCTTTTGCTTCGCCGTTGCCGTAAAGCATGAAACAGGAATCGGGGTTGTAAGGCGTTTCTTCTTTTGATATTCACGAATAAACTTTCCAATATAGAGATAGTCCACACGAAAATCCTGTCCCCATGATGAAAAACAGTGAGCCTCGTCAATCACAAAGCGCACCACATGTCGCGCCATGAGTATCCGCTCAATTGTTTTCGAACGAAGCATCTCAGGAGCTATATACAACAAAGAGACATCACCTTCCAACACTCGCTGAATCGCCAATGCGCGACTGAGAGGATCCAAAAGTCCGTTTATCGTAACAGCACCAGTAATTCCTCTTTCGTCAAGATTGTCCACTTGGTCCTTCATCAATGATTGCAACGGAGATATTACAACCGTAAGCCCATGCACAGATGCACCTTCCATCAAAGCTGGCAACTGAAAAGTAAGCGACTTTCCACCCCCTGTAGGGAATATCGCCAGCAACGACTTTCCATTTACTGCCGCTCGAACAGACTCCTCTTGAAGTGGTTCACCCTCATAAGTACGAAATTGATTGTAACCAAAATAACGCTGTAAGTTATAATGAACATCTAACTTTTGATTACAATATTCACATCGTTTCTCACAATTCGTGTGCCTCAACAACCTTATAACATATTCTACATTTGGATAGTTGCGCAACACCCACGCAGGTGTAATTGAACTCAAATCTGTCGTATCGATCAAGGCCAAGGCATAAGCCAATTCGCAAGGATAAAGGTCTATAATAGACTGAAAGTCTACATTTTCACAAATTTTACCCTTAAAGACAAAACGAATCGTATTTTCAAGCTCTTCCGATGGAACAGTTGGGGCACAAACATACTTAAGAAATCCATCAAATTCAGGAATTCCATGTAATAACGAACCGTAAATAATCTTCTTATCCTTGGATAAAGCACACCAACACGCCACTTCGTCCATAAACAAGTCATGCGCCTTCTCGCAATCATTAACGGGATTGTTCAACTGCTCAATCAGTAACTTATCATCCTTCAATAAACGATGATAAGGTTTCTCGGGGAATAACAATGGAGAGACATAAAGCGTATCAACAAGCACCCATTCATGAACATCATTTCCGAAAAGATACTTTGCATCATGGTGTATGATATTATGCCCACAGACATATTTCACATCTTTCAAAAATTCAAAAATCGCTTGTTTATTAGCCGAATGAAAAACCGCACAGTCGAATCTCAAAGCGCCAATGTCATGAATTTTCTTATCCTTCATGCCCACCTCCACATCAACAAACGCATAGCGAGGCGCTTCTTGAGGTATTGGTACAGCAGGAGAATGCTCGTCACCACTAATCGACTTTATAATTTTATCCCAGAAAGACATTACTTTGAAATTAATATTAATTACTTACTCAACTTTCGCAAACTTCAGTTAAATCAGATTATGAGGTTGTTAGGTCGCTATGCTTTAAGGTTTTGAGGACTATCCGGGTTGTTTATATAAACGAGTTTGTAGCGTTGTTTCAAGTCCGACAACCATTCTACATATTCTTTGTCGGCAGTCATACCATCTCGATATACGAATGATGGCATTTCTATATTTTTGTTTTACTTCATAGTTCTATCCTTGTTCGATTTCATAACCAATCCTTTTTAAAGTTTCGGCAAGCAATATTTGTAAATCCTTTCCACATTACTCAAGGTGGGATCAATTAATTCCTGCCAAGATTATTAAGATATCATCATAGCATGAAACCCAAGAATACACATTTACTTGCAAAAGTAAGAAAATATGGGCACACGCTGAAAGAAATGTTTTAATCATTATACTTTTAGACCATAAAGATGCTTTTATCATAACCAACACACGGACTATCTTCAAAATTACATTTCTAATCGAAAACATAATTTTACAGCAGATTTCGATACTCAAAGTGGGGGGAGGGAAATCCTCCCTGCAGTTAATAATAATGAGTAGCCAATATAAAAAACTAAGGCGTTGTGTCATAACGAGCAAACTGCTACGTTGCTTTTCAAATTCGGAGTTGGTCATGTACTTCAGTACACTCCCTTCGTCGCAAATTTCAGCGCCTTGCATTTATCTCTGACTCTAACAAAACTTATGAGGGCGTGCCGATTTTTTTATTTTCGGCACGCCCTCATTACTTTTTTCAAGATTCAATCTTTCGTTACTTCATCTCTTCAGCCTCAGCATCCTGGGCTGCAGGAGTTTGTTTCTTTGCCAGATATTCAGGAAGATTGAGTCCTGCCATATCGAAGAGTTCGTTGAGAGGAGGAACACTTTGCATCAATCCTGAAACAAAGTTGGCAGTCGATGTTTTGCCACCGTTGTTAGCACCCTGACCACTATCCCAAACTGTTACATGGTCGATGTTAATGCCCTTAACGGCTTCAACCTGCGTCTTAACAAGTTCAGGCAACTTTTCGAGCAAGAGGAGCATGTATGCCTTGTTGGCATCTCCACCGGCAGCTTGTACCATCTTATCGTAACCAGCAGCCTGCTTTGTAAGAATTTCGTAAAGACCCTTTGCTTCGGCTTCCATCTTTGCATAGATAGCGTCGGCCTCACCCTTCGCGTTGACACGCTTCTGCTCTGCTTCAGCTTCTGCAGCAATGATTAGTCGCTGCTTTTCGATTTCCTGCGGCACGATGACGTTCGCAGTTTCTGTGCTACGTTCGCGTTCAGCACGTGCAAGTTCGGCATCGCGTTCGGCAGCATAGGCTTCCTGGAGTGCGCGCGCCTGTTGCACCTTTTCTGCCGCGTTTGCCTTGCGCTGTGCTTCGGCTTCCTTTTCGCGGCGATAAGCGTCAGAGTTTGCTATTTCTACCTTGGCTTCGTTTTCACCCTTCACAGCCTGCGCATTGGCGTCGGCTGTACGGATACGCGTTTCGCGCACAGCTTCAGCCTTACCGATTTCACCGACCTTTTCCTGTTCTGCCACGCGAACCTTAGCTTCATTGATAGCGCGCGCTGCTGCTTCGCGACCGAGCGCTTCAATATAACCCGATTCGTCCTTAATATCGGTAACGTTAACGTTGATCAAACGAAGACCAATCTTCTTCAATTCTACTTCTACGTTTGCCGAAATCTGTTCGAGGAACTTATCGCGGTCGTTGTTGAGTTCTTCGATGCTCATTGTTGCGATAACAAGACGAAGCTGACCGAAGAGAATATCTCGAGCGAGTTCCTGAATCTGAGCAGGTGTAAGTCCGAGGAGGCGTTCTGCCGCAGCATTCATATAGTCGGGGTCGGTAGAGATACCTACAGTGAAGCGGCTGGGCACGTCCACGCGGATGTTCTGACGGCTCAACGCATTGGTGAGGTTGGCATCAATCGAAATGGGGATAAGGCTAAGATAAGCATAATCTTCGAGCACAGGCAATACGAAAGCACCACCACCATGAACGCAGCGAGCTGACCCCTTACCCTTACGACCATAAACAACGAGAATTTTGTCCGACGGACAACGACGATAACGATTCACAATCGCTACGATGGTGAAAACTATAAACACCACTAAAGCAATAATTAGTTGCATAATACAATAAAATGATTTTAGTTAATACTTGTTTTTAAAAAGAAAACTGGAATTAATTAAGCACTGCGAGAATAATAACACGCATCAGCGTTCGGTTGATTTATTGATTGATTTCCTTTTTTTATAAGCGTTCTACCAAAACGCAGTCCTTACCAATTATTTCTGTGATGCGCACGATTGTTCCAGAGGGAATGTTCTCTGCTTCGTCCGTAACAGCATTGTATTCTTTCACGGCACCCTTAATGCTAAGTTGCACCTTTCCCTTTCCACCGCGACCGGCAGGAATTCTCAAATAAACATCCGCATTTTTACCAACCGTCTCTTCAACGCCTACGGCTGAATTATTTTCGAGTTTCATGAGTTGACGGAACAACAATATGAAGATTACTACGAACAATATACCAAAACCTACCGAAACTGCGAGCAATATCCAGTCGGTTTCGATGACGTCGCGCAGACTGATACCAGCCCATCCAAAACCTACAAAGAAGTTCGTAATGTTCTTCACCGTAAAAAGGTCAACTCCACCGCTTGCATCAAGCCCATCGGCTGCAGCAGCATCAGCATCGAATTCAAAATCGCCCATGCCTATCAAGGAGAGTACGAGTTGCACCAGCATAAAGACCGACGAAACAATAGCGCACCCCCAAAAGATTTGCATCATAAAAGGCAATTCCTTGTAAAATAAAATTAAATCATTCATAATTATTCTGTTTATGTTGCAAGATGACAAGTAATAATATATCGCAAATTTAAATATTATTTTTAAATACTACATATCTCCTCCATACTTTTTACGCTAAAATCATTGTCATTTTTGCCGAATGAATTTCACTATTTCAGGAATCAAGTCCTTGTGTAATTGCAAAGTAGGATTTGAATAAGTAGTCAATTGTGCTTGCGGATTCGTCGATTCGCAAGGTTTCAACACATGGTTCATACCCAAGACAATGCAAAGTTGCGCTTCGTGCGCTGCCTGCTTCAGCAGCTGCGCATCAGTGGTGCTCACTTGTATGTCGGTGTCACCCTGCAGGATGAGCACTGGCATTTTCAGTTTACGGATTTCCGTAGTCGGATTGTACTTAAACCATGAAATCAAATAAGGCTGCACGGAAGGGCGATAGAGTGCTTCCAGATATTGAGGAACGTTGTTGAGCGTAATTCCCAGGCAGAGGGTTGCGTTATACGTCTTTACGAGGCGGAGAATTTCTTCGGGTTGCTGCGCCAACTGCTCTTCTATAATTTGGTAAGCGGGGCGTCCGGCTCCGGCTATTGACACATAGTTTGTCACATACTTGCTGCGCTGTGCCGCTATCATGCCGATGAGTGCTCCCTCGCTGTGCCCTATAATGGTGGTCGTTTGCCATTGTCCTACTGTTTGCAGAAAATCTACCCACGCTGCTGCATCGTCAACATAATGGTCGAAGCGAAGGTCCGTTTCGCTACTTCCGCTTGAGGCGCTTGATGCCACTCCTCGTTTGTCGTAACGCAAGGAAGTGATTCCCTCATGCGCCAATGCTTCGGCAAGCATTTTCAGCGAATTATTGTTCATGCTACCGCCAACAGTCGTGTTACCATTCATATCTGTAGGTCCGGAGCCGGCTATGATTATCACAACGTGCTGCGCCTCCAGCTGAACAGCGGGAAGCAGGAGCTTTCCGCGAAGCGAATCCTGCCCAGCAGCGATTGCCACATCCTTTTCTATAAAATCATTGGACTGAGCGGGGCATAAAGTTGTCACCATAGCAAAAAGCAAGGTAAGGATGAAGGTGCGTTTCATAAATCAGAAAATCAAGGAAGTTGAGTAACATTAAAAAATCGTTGATGCCGACAACTACAGACAACTATCGGCGCACATGCTTCTGCGCCTGCGCATAGATGGCAAAGATTGCAGGAATTTTTCCAAGGTCAGGAAGTCCGACGCTTTTCCACTCTTTGAGCGACATGGAGCGTATGTACTCCTGCTCCGTAGTGATACCTGCCGCTACACACAAGCGCGTCTGCGGAGAGCACGCACCGAGGATATCGGCAAAGAGTTTGGCATTGCGATAAGGCGTTTCGATAAACAACTGGGTCTGTCCCTCTTGGAGCGAACGGAGTTCAAGTTGCTTCAGGCGCTTTGCACGCTCACCCGCATCGATCGGCAGATAACCATGGAATGCAAAACTCTGTCCGTTAAATCCACTGCCCATCACTGCCAACAATATAGAGGAGGGACCTACGAGGGGCACCACCTTCAAACCTTCGCGCTGAGCGATAGCCACTATGTCGGCACCAGGATCTGCCACGGCAGGGCATCCGGCTTCGGAAATCACTCCTACATCCTCGCCAGCACGGAGCGTCGCAAGGTAGGATGAAAACAGGGCTGCATCGGCATGTTTGCCCATGGGATAGAACTGAAGGGCGTCGATATTAATGCCTTTGTCCACCTGTTTCAGAAAGCGACGGGCTGTGCGCACCTCTTCTACGATGAAATGCTTAATACCCAGAATGATTTCCTTATTATATGCAGGCAACACTTTTTCAATCGCTGTGTCGCCAAGCGTTGTTGGTATAAGATATAGAGCTGGCATTATTATGTATTGTTGAGGTTATGAGGTTGTAAGGTGAGGTTGTAAGGTTGTAAGGTTTTAAGGTCGCTTCGCTCGTGAGGTTTTAAGGCTATGCAGCGTGCGAGTAAGCGATAGAATCAAACCTTCTTGTCTACTTGTACCTAACAACTCGTCTACTATTATACATCCAAATCAGAGAATTTTTTCTTTCCTCGTGCATAGAACTGCCATAGCAGACTGAACGTAAAGTGCTCACGAGGTTCATGCACAGTTTTACGCAGATTTTCCTCACGCTGAGGTTTAAAGTCAGCACGCATCTTTCGATAGTCAGTGCGCGCACGCAGCACGGCTTTGAAGTTTGCAACATCCAATGCTACCAGGAACTTCAGCGCAGCAACATAGTCAAGCACTGTGCGCATTCGCATAATGCTGCACAACTCCACCTCACTCAAATTTTTGTAGAGCATCAGCAGGTTATTGCGGAAGTTCAGATACGTCTTGCGCGGATTGCCCTGGTCGAGCGTAGCACCACCTACGTGGTAAGCATGGCTCTGCGGCAGGCACACAATGCGTCGTCCGCGCTTACGCAGTCGCCAGCAAAGGTCGATTTCCTCCATGTGGGCAAAGAATCTGCCATCAAGTCCTCCACTTTCGCGCCAATCGCTACTACGGATAAAGAGTGCTGCTCCCGTTGCCCAAAGAATATCACACGGGGCATCGTACTGCCGTTGGTCGAGCTCTACAATATTAAAAATGCGTCCGCGACAAAAAGGGTAACCATATTTATCGAGAAAACCACCTGCAGCACCTGCATATTCAAAAGAGTCCTTACTGCGTTGTGCCAACAATTTGGGCTGACATGCTGCAACATCGGGATGCTGCTCCATGTAGTCGAGCATAGGAGCGAGCCAATCATCATCTACTTCTACGTCGGAGTTGAGCAACACGTAATATTGCGCTTCGATTTGCGCCAAAGCCCTGTTATATCCTTCGGCAAAACCATAATTACGATCGAGCACAAGCGTTTCTACCATAGGAAACACCTCGTGCAGCATTTCGACCGACCCATCGGTCGAAGCATTGTCAGCCACGATAACTCTCGCCCACTTCTCCGAATGCTTAACTACGGAGGGGAGAAATTCGCGCATCATCTGCCTGCCATTCCAGTTGAGAATAACAACAGCAATTTTCTTATCTGTATTCATGAAAAAGCATTATGGTAATTTACTCAACTTTCACAAGTTTTAGTTGAATCAGATTATGAGGTTATTAGGTACGAGTAGATGAGATAGTTAGCCTCAAACGCTTGTTTGCACGCTGCATAGCCTTAAAACCTCACGAGCGAAGCGACCTTATAACCTAAAATAGTAGACGAGATATTAGGTACGAGTAGACGAGATAGTTAGCCTCAAACGCTTGTTTGCACGCTGCATAGCAGTTGTACTCTGTACTCTGTTCTCTAAAAACGCCTTATAACCTCATAACCTTAAGACCTTATAACCTAACAAGTTGAGCACTTGCGAAACTTGAATAATTTATCAGTAAACAAGCGTAAAGTACGAACGATAAAAATAGGAAATACGTTATACCAGTTTTCCTTTACGATTTAATGTTTCGGAATTCCCAAGAGCGCCTCACCATCTTCGCTGAAGTCGCCCAAAACGACAGTGCTGATATTATTGTCAACAGCATTCACTCCTTCCGTAGCAACCACTCGCACATAGTTGTCGGTAAATCCGCTCAGCGGTGTGCCCTCCTTTGAGTGTTCCCAAAGCACGGGGCGCTCAGCGCCTTTAAATTGCGCATAGTGGGCTTTGCGCTTAATTTCCGAAAGTTCTATCAATCGCTGGCTGCGCTCGTGCTTTTCCTGAGCAGATACAACGTGCGGAATTTCGAGCGCCTTTGTACCCGGACGTTCCGAATAGCTAAATACATGAAGCTGCGAAATCGCCAATCCTTCAATAAAGCGGAACGCCTCCTCGAAACATTCTGCCGTTTCACCTCGCATACCTACAATAACATCTACCCCTATAAAAGCATCGGGTATCAGTCGCTTAATGAGTGCCACCTTCTCGGCAAAGAGTTGCGTGTCGTAACGACGGTGCATGAGTTTCAACACTGCGTCCGAACCGCTCTGAAGCGGAATGTGGAAATGTGGCATAAATTTCTTCGACTGTGCGCAAAAGGCAACAATCTCGTCGGTCAGCAGATTGGGCTCTATAGAAGAAATGCGATAGCGCTCAATGCCCTCCACATTGTCGAGTGCCTTGATAAGGTCGAAAAACGTTTCGCCCGTAGAGCGGCCGAAGTCACCAATATTGACTCCCGTAATCACAATTTCCTTACCTCCTGCGAGAGCTACTTCCCTCGCCTGCTCCACCAAAGATGCAACCGTAGCATTGCGGCTCTTGCCACGTGCCATGGGGATGGTGCAATAGGTGCAATAGTAATTGCATCCATCCTGCACCTTCAGAAAATAGCGTGTGCGATTGCCCCGTGAGCACGATGGCACAAACGTCTGTATCTCGCGCGTGGGCACAGCTATAGCCTTATGACATGCACCGCTGCCGGGAAGTGCAAGTTTTTTTGTCCAATGCTCTTCAATCAACGAAATCACCTCGCCCTTGTGCTCCATGCCCACTACGAGGTCAACTCCCTCAAACTGAGCAATAGCGTCGGGCTGCAACTGGGCATAACAACCCATCACCACAACGAACGCTCCAGGATGCTGGCGTGTGAAGCGATGAA
Organism: Alloprevotella sp.; assembly: GCA_045632745.1. Classification (GTDB taxonomy): domain Bacteria; phylum Bacteroidota; class Bacteroidia; order Bacteroidales; family Bacteroidaceae; genus Alloprevotella. Next base: position 76,856 of record JAZQXH010000032.1, on the reverse strand, counting down.
TCGTCTGGCGACACTTGGCATCAGCCACATCTGTCACACTGCATGTATTGATAATACACAAATCCGCCACCTCACCTTTTTTTGCCACTAACATACCTCGACGCTCAAGTTCGTCTTGAAGCGAAGAGGTTTCGGCAAAATTGAGTTTACAGCCCAAAGTATGGAAAGCTGCTTTCTTATTCTGTAAAAATGTACTCACTCTGTTTTTTACTGATGTTTCACAATTCGATAATGCCTTACGATAACCTGCAAGAATTCAAATTCTGCACTTGCATCAGAAATCTAAAACATTTTCATCAAATTGTATAAAGTTGAAAAATAAATGCTTTTGCAAATTTACTACAAAAGCCGGTTATACAAATAAAAAGCCTATAAATATTGAGTGCGAAGCAGGTTATAAACTTTTTAAGGTTATGGAGATTTAGATTAAGGTTGTAAGGTTATGAGGTTGTAAGGTTTTAAGGTTATGAGGGCTATGCAGCGTGCAAGCAAGTGTTTGATTAAGGTTATAAGGTTGTGAGGTTTTGAGGTAACCAATGCGGATGGTCTCTGCTTTATTCTCTTACGCTCATCAGCTTCGCAGTCTCCTTTTCCCTTTTTCAACTCTTGTACCACAAAACTCTTTTTTGAACAAAACTAAAACAGCGATACACACTGTTTGAAATCTCTAATTTTCAAAATATTAATTTAATTCTTAGTAAATGTTAAAATTTCATCAACAAATCAAAAAAAACTACGCATAGATTTTTGAGCGTCTGAAAAAGTCAGTAATTTTGCACCGCTTTAATAAGGACAATTAATTGTATTACTTTAAAATTTAACTAAGAAAATGAAGAAGTTGGTTTTCATGTTCGCTGCTTTCGCTGCAGTATCTTTCGCATCTTGCGGTGGTAACACTACTCCTGCTGCAGAAACAACTGTAGATACAGTTGCTACTGATTCTTGCTGCCAGGACTCTTGCTGCGGTGACTCAGTTTGCGCTGATTCAGTTTGCACTGACTCTGTAGTTGCTTAATTTTGCAGTAAGCGAAAGAGACGTGTTAAGCTACAGCTTAGAGCCGAGCATTAAACACGCACGCTATTGCCCGTCGAGATTTCGATGGGTTTTTTTGTGTCTTAATTTGGCAGGAGAACAATATTACAGTTGATTCATTACTGAGGGTGTGTCAAAATGCAAAATCTTGGCACACCCTCTCAAGTTGTGTTAGAGTGAAATTCGTGTTCAAAAAAACTAGAACGTTGGGGCGTGTTCAAAAAAAATAATCAGGATAATGTTTACTTGAGTGAACTTTGATTTTTCATTCACATTCCACCTAAATCGAATTTCATTCATATTTCTTCTGTCTTCGTAATTTAATGTGTAGAAAATCCGGCCTTGATATTTTTCGTGCATTTCGATTTTTGCCCCCAAAATCAGGTGTGCAAAAATCGCCTTTTTTGTAAGTTTAGAAATAGCAAAAGTGGGTGCAAAACTGTTAACTTTTGTAAAAATTGCGCGAAATGCAGATTTGGAGATCGCCGATTTTCGTTGTATATTTGCATAAAGATTAAGGAGGACAGCGCTGTCCTCCTTTTTTTGTGTCCTTCCTCCTGAAAACTTCCTTTGAAGAAGGATTTTCTTCCTTTTAAGTAGGAAATTTTTCCTTTGAAGAAAAACTTTTTTCTTTTGAAGAAGGAAAAATTCGCGCTGTTTTACGAAAAATTTTGTTAAACTCCGTGAGAATTTATTAACAGAAATTAAAGTTTTGAACTTTTTTACTTTTTGAGCAGTGTTAAGGGATGTTAAAAATTTTGACAAAGAGATTTTGTCAAAATTTAGTAAACAAGTAAACGAGGTACGAGAAGACAAGATGGTCGGACTCTAACGCTTGCTTGCATGCTACATAGCCCTCATAACCTTAAAACCTCAAAACCTAACAACCTTAATCAAACACTTGCATGCACGTTGCACCCTGCGTACAGACGTCTCATTGAGGCGTCTCCCTACATAGCATTTTCCTGCAAAAAAAATTGTTAATTCACACTTCACTTTCACAGACTTTTGCGAGCCTTGCTCGCACCATCCGGATAATCACGTTAATAATAAAACCTCAACAGATTACTTGTCCTGCAAAGCAAAACAGTGTAATCACGTTGATAATAAAAAAAACATCCGGATGGCAGAAAAGACGCTGAAGGCGTCTCCGCTCAATAACCGCGGGCGTTTGAGCGAAGCGAATACCCCCGGAGTAGGAGTGTAAGGATGTGCACCTTGAAGAGGTGCTCCAACAACTGGATAAATAACAAACAGCTCGGGCACCCCATTCAGGGTGCATACACGTACATACAAATACCCTGGGTACACTCACGTGCACCCAGGGTTACTAAGCGGAGACACCTTCAGCGTCATATATGCATAAACAAAAAGCAGTATAAAGTATAAAGTACAGAGAACAACTACCATCTTGGTTTGCTCAAACCGCTACACTTACTTTTTAGGGTGCGTAGCTTCGATAAGCGTGATAATGCTTTGCAATTTTTTACCATCCTTTTTCCATGCCGACTTGCTATAAGTGGCTGTCGCCTCTATATCGCCCAATTTAAAGCAGAATACGGGGGCCGTTTTTGAGAAAACGATCTCCTTAATTTCGTCCTTGTGGAATGTGGACGAAAGGCGGAGTTCATAGCCCTTTCTGGTAATATCTACATAGAAACGCTCAATCTTGGTGCAGGTAAAGCTCTTCGTGTCGCCCTTTAAAATCAACTCCTTCGGAGCAACAGGACTTTCCGCCAAGACCGTAAAGTTAACAGTTATTGAATCGTTCCAGTCAACATAGGTCATGTCATAGATAAACTTGTCAATATTTTCAAGTTTAGTAAGCTTCATGTCACGAATAAAGTAACAAATACCCTCTCCCGTCAATCGACTGGAATAACGATTTTTTGTAGAATCAGCAAACGCTGTCAAACTGCACGCTATGGCAATCAGCAAGGTCAAAACAATATTCTTCATCCTTTTATGTATAAATATAAAGGAGGTATACTACTGCATACCTCCTTATGGGAATATCTAATTCTATGAATTATTCGCCGTAAACGCGTACACCCTTCAAGATCATGAGGTTAGCGTAGTTTACTTCCCAAGTATCAACGTGAGAAATACGAGTGATACCACCCTTCTTAGCAGCTTCGTTGATAGCAGCGTCCTTAGTACCGCCGAAGAGACCACCGAGGAAGAGAGTTGAAACAGCTTCACCACACTTCTTACCAACGGGATTAGAAGTAGCAGCAACGGGAGCACAAGTAGTACAGCTAGTTACAGCCATGCATGCAACAGCAGCAACAGCAAAGAATAACTTTTTCATTTTAGTTTAAATGTTTTAGTAAGCTCTTTGGATATTTCTTAAAAGTGGAGCTTATTCACATATTAAGAAATTTTTATTAATAATGTTCTAAAATTCTATTTGAATGATTGACTTTGCAAACTTAAGCATTAATATTAAACCAACAAAATATAATTTAACTTTTTTATATAAAATTATCAAAAATACGTAAAAATATACCTTTTCACCTATTAGACCTCATTCATGAAGCCCAAAATAAATTATTTGTAGAAGCTAACTATACTCTCAATTACTGAAAAGAAACTATACATAACGCCAACCTCTGCCCTTGTATTTAAGAAGGACACTACAAATCCGCTTTGCCGGAGAATTAAGTGCCGTTAAAAAAAAGAGGATGCGCCAGATCTTACATTCTGACACATCCTCTAACTAATGTTGAACTCCTATATATTTATTGAGTTACCTGGAACAGATTACTTCACGCTAATCTTGAACGAGCGAACAGCCTTGCCTTCGTTCTTAATTACTACGACGTACGTACCCTTCTGTGCATTGCCGAGCGAAATTTCCTGAACTTCGCCTGCACGAGCATTGAGGACGTTGTTGGCTACGAGAGCACCAGCCACGTTGTAAACCGATACGACGAAAGTACCTTCCTTAGCGAAGAGCACATCTGCCTTGTTTTCAAATTCGCGAGGATAAATCATGTAGCCGGCTTCGCTGTCAGCATTCACGCCGTTAATACCAGTGGGGTCAACTACGATATAGTCTGTAACGGTCTTGGTCGTTGTTCCCCAAGAGTTTGTTGCTGTAACAGTGATGGGGTATTCTCCTGTCGCAGGGAAGATGGCTTCAACTTCGTTGCCACTTGCATTCTGCAACTTAGCACCTTCGACCATCCACTTGGCTGATTCGAACGTAACGTTGTAAACACCTGTGAGCGAAGGCACGCCGACGGTTGTAGTAAACTGATTTTGCTTGTGGTCAACCATCTTGCCGTTTTCTTCCTTACCGATGGTCATATAGCCCACCTTAACAGCCGTTGACTTACCCACGTTGGGGAATCCAATTTTACCTTCTTCATCGGTAACCGTGTTTTCGAATGTAAAGTAACCAACGAGGTCCTTGGGTGCTTCAGTGTAGCCCTTCATAGCTTCGAGCACCTCTTCCTGAGTGAGCGACTTCTTCCAAATCTGAACTTCGTCAACCCATCCTGTGAAGGAAGCGAGGTTTGTCATCGAACCACCTACGTAGAAGTTCGCTCCGCGCCAGTTCTTAGGTTCGGCTCCGCGCGATACGCAGTCGATGATGAGCTTGCCGTTGAGGTAAACCTTTTCGTTACGGTTGTCCTTCACAACGCAAACGTGATACCACGTGTTGGGCTGGAGCGAATAGCCGTCGGAAAGTCCGTCAACATCATTATTGTGCTCATAGTTGGGCGTACCTGCGGGAGGTCCGTCGAAGCTTACAGAGATTTCGTTAGCGGCATTGTCGCGCTTCAGGTTGTTATTCTTCGCATAGCCGGCAGGACGGATGGCTGTCCACATTTCGCCCCAAACGGACTCTGTCCATGTGCCGCCGTAGTTGCGGTGAACCTTTGTCATAAGGAGCGTACCGAGCGATGCGTGCTCAAATTTTTCAACCTTGAACCACAGTGCGAATGAGTTGTTCTTATAGTTGCTCATCACCTTCGAACCTACTGTGAATTGGTAGGGTTCCTGCATATAGAGCGACTGTGACACGGTACAGGGCGCACCGTTGTAAGTTGTACCATCGTTGATGTCGGCTGCAATTGTCACAGGATTGCCGAGTCCTACCTCTTCCTTGCTGAGCGCGATGCTGTTGATTTGAGGAAGACGACCGGTTTCTTCGGGCGAAACGAGGATGATAGAACGGTTCATCAAGCTCTTGCCGTCTGAAACAATTTCTACATCATAGCTTCCGACTTCGGGGAGTGAAGTTGTAAGCGTAAGCTTGTTTTCAGCTGAAGCCACCAGTTCTCCTGTGAGTGCGTTGTAGATGTTAAAGTTGCACGCTGCGTGGTTGGGGTCCTCAAATCCGATAGTGAATTCTTCGTTGGGCTTGATTACGTCCTTGTCAACCGTGAGAGTTTCAATCATTGTGAGTTCCTTTTCGATGACGGGTGTCCAGGTGATAGGACTCGCTGCACGTCCGTCAAGACCGATAGCGCGCACACCGATTTGCAAGCCGGAAACAGCGGGGTCGAGCGGAGCGTCAACTACGTATGCTGCCCACGAAGTTGTAGTCGTTACAAGCGTTTCGGAGTTGCCTTGCTTGATGTAAACTTCATAGTACCAAGCACCCACTTCTTCGTTGTAAACAGGACAACCATCATACTTTTCGGGACGGCTTGCGGGAGTTCCCATATCGAACACCACCTTGAAGTCGGCACGATTGTAATAGCGCTTCATTACTTCAGAGTGAGTGATTGCGGGAGTCTTGGGAGTCACTGCAAAGTCAGCAGGAACGAACGCCATTTCGCCAAGGAGCACTTCGTAGTTTGCAGGAGTCTGTTCTGCCGAGAGACCTACGTAGCCAATCACGTCGTCGGCATTGAATCCGAAGTCCGACACCTTGAAAACAGCGGTTGTCCATTCGCCCTGAGCGCCTGCAGGAAGTGCTACAGTTTGGAATTCGGCTACTTCGCCATCCTTGGCAACCATGAGTTTGAGGTGGCTTTCGGTGCCCGAATTCACTTTATAAACTACACGGAAATAGTCGTCTGCACTGGCAATATCCCAACGCGTTGCGAAGAGGCGAATGTCCGAGCGGTCGGTTGCACCATGCAATTTCAAACATGAACCACCGAACCAAGCATCGTCGTAAGTAAAATCAGCCTGAATTGCTTCAGCAGGAACTGTTTTTCCATCACCATTGTCTATCCACCAACGCCAAGTGGGAAGCATGTCCTGCATACCCCAGTTGTACCATTTGTGGTTCCAGGTTGTCTCACCATTGTTATTGAAGAAACGTCCGTTACCCAAATTGAATCGTGTAACAAAGGGCACTTCGTAGAGCGAAGAGCGCTCACGCACTGCCTTGGCATAACCGTGCCAATCTGCGAGGTCGGTGAACGAAGATGTCACATCGCCTTCCTTGATTGCGGGCAACTGGAGCACGTTGCGATTACCTCCGGAGAAGAGCATTTCCTGCTTCTTCTGGTATTCGTTCTGCACAGCATAGTCGCTCTGTCCGCCTTCAGTAGATGAGATATAAAGTTGCGAACGGTCGTGAGCACCCCAAACTACAACAGAAACAGGTTGGTTCATCAAAACTTGCCATCCGGCATTGCCTGTTTGTCCGTAGCCGCGGCCCTGCATATCGAAGCCGGCATATACGTCGAACGTGTTACGACCAAGTTGCTTTGCAGCTTCAGCAGATTGTTGCAATCCCGCTTCGCTCCAGTTATAGTTGAGGAAGAAGACGTCGGTCACAGGTTGATTTCTTTCCTGGTCGTGGAACCACTGGTCGTTAGCGCCAATTGTGAGTTTACAACCGTTGTCGCTAAGTTGTCCTTGGTTGCTCACGAAAGCATACCAATCTACGTGGAAGGGCCAGTTGAGTTCCTTCGCCACGCGGTGACACTCTGCAAGGAAACCTTTAACGGCTGAATTTACGTTGGCAGCCCAATAGCCTTCGGGGTTGAACGTCAAGCCTGTGATACCATAGTAACGCAAGAACTTGATGAGTTTCTCTGCATAGATATAGTTGTCGTCCCAATCCTGTTCGGCAAGTTCGAAGAGCGTCTTTCCCGGTTCGTTGAACGAGTTTACAGGAGTTGCCCAGTCAATAAAATAAGTACATCCGGTGCGAACCCCGTTGCGATGCGCTACGTCGTTGAAAGCTCCGGGCACTCGCCACCAGCCGTTCGACCAGTTAGAGTGCGTGTTAACATATTGCCACATGTTGAAATTGTCGCCATCGAAGTTGTAACGGGGAAGAGGACCCCACTTCTTGGTCATTTCGCCCGTGGGAGCACACCAGCAGAAGTACTTGTCGTTGGCGTCGTTCAAATCATCGTTAGCCCAATCGCCGGGAATAAAACGGTCCTTCAAAGGAACACGCGAAATGAAGAAGTTTTCATCGTGATAATTGTCACCTTCACCAAAGTTCTTGCCGGGTTCCCAATTCTTCAACGCTTCGACCAAACTGCTCGGCGTTGCATACTGCACGTACGACTCATGCGTTGGCACACTCTGCGCCGAAGCACCCATTGCCGCTAATAGCAGGGTAGAAAAGAGTAAATGTTTTTTCTTCATAGTAAAAACTATTCTTAGTTAGTATTAAGTTAATTCATACATCTGCGAAATTACGCCTTTTTTTCATATTACACACAAGCTACGGGTTAAAACTGATAAGATATTTTTGCTTTTGTTTAAAATTTTGAACGACTACAGACAAACAAATAATAAGCAACGACCTTCTGACAGCAAAACTCTAACTTTATAACGAGGTAAATATTTTTTCTAAAGAAAATCTACACCACACGCTCTCATACGATAAAAATAAATTAATTTTGGAGAGCGAAAACATGACATGTGTAAAACAATATTCAACCGACACCTAACAACGCCCCGCTGACAACAAACTACGGACTACACTTATGGCTATAGACAGAGACACTCAAGTTCGCCGACAACTCCTGCAACTGGCTTACGACTTCAGCTACATACCCACCTTCGAGAGCAAGATTAATCCAGACCTAAATACCTTGCTTCCGGAAATCAATCAACTGATGATTGATTCGCTGGACTTGTGGTTCGACACCGAGGGACGCGAGTTTTCGGAGGACCATCGCCGCAAGACGTCCATCCGTTTTTGCCTAACGCTGGGCGTAGGTGCCACGTGGTTTTTCTGTCAACAAAAGGAGCCTATCGATGCGCACGCATTGTTCAACCTCATGGCTACGCCGCGCGGCGAGGACGCCATGGACGAATACATCGAAGACGCAGTTGGCTTATGGTTCTCGAGCGACTCCGACAAGCATTCGCAATGGCTGGCGCTTTGCGACTACTGCTACGAAGTGGTGCTGACGCATTACGACTGGACCATCACAGCCGACAAATTCAGCGCCTGCCTCATAGCCATGCAAGCCGGGACGGTCATAGGGTTCGGTATGCTTATACAAAGAAGAATCAAGGCACCCTACGAAGGCACCTTTGAATGGGGCTTTGACGTGTGGAGCAACATCATCGGTGTCCCCGCCCACGACATGTCCAAAACTTTTGACAAATGGATTAAGACATGCCTTCTGACAGGACAGCCCATCGGCGGAAATTTCATTTCCCTTCCCAAGGAAAACACGGAGTTCGAACACACCGTGAAGTGCTATCACCAATACAGCAACTTCATCAACACAGGACTTTCGTCCATCGTAGAAATCAACGACGATTCGCCTGAGTTGATTGCAATTGTACCCAACATCGACTCCATGCGCACAATGAATCTTATCATCGAAAAAGTGTACGAGCGCAAAAACGGAGTTGAAGCAACCATTACTGCCTGCTTTGCCGACGACCCCTCTATGCGAATTACATTTTACGACACGGAATATCTGAAGAACCGCAACCACTACTTCATAGGGCAATGCTACGTATTCGACCTCTACGGTATAGCTTACAACGCCAGCATTGTTCCGCCCCATCAGCGCAACTGCCGCTTGAAGCGAACTACTGCCGGGCGCCCCAATCCTCAAATTCAGGACTGCTCAACCGATGCGTTGCACTCCTTTATTCAGATTGGTTATCCTCACCCTGAAGTGTGCCGTTTCAGAGCACCCATCAAGGAGGTTTACAACGACCTCGACGTCACCATGCTTTCGCTCTACGAAGTGGAGGTTGGCATACCCTACAGCACTCCCTGCTCTGACAGAAAGCACGATCTTTCCGTATTCATCCCCACCTACCAAATTCCCAATGGAGCAACCACGCTCAGCAAGGGCACACCCATCGAGGGTACACTCATCCTCATGGGAAAAATGCGCGTGAACGTCAACTTCGACGAACGCCCCTGCACGGAAGTTCGCTCCTTCACTCCGCTCACGCATGGCGGAACGGCTCGCAGCTTCGTGCACAAATGTAAGCCGGAAGATGTTGGCAAAGAGATGAACGCTGCCGAGCGAAATTCCTTTGCAAAAAAAATAATGAAGCGGCTTTTAGGCAAAGAGCTGGAACCTCCTTTTGAAAAAGATGGTCCCGACTTCCTGGCTTCGCGCCACCGCTGCATGTGGATAAAGACAGACGAAGCCTACAACGCAGCCGAGCGTTTCAAAGAAGAGGACATCACGCCCGGATTGATTTACTATTATCAAACAGGGCGCCTTCCCGTCATGGTGTACGTGTCGCTCTACGACGAAAAGGGGCAACAATGCCAATGGTTAAAAGGCGGCACCTACACAGCGCAAGTCCACTACGGTTCCATGCTTCCCGGACAACGCATGGCACCACGCGAGGCCTACAAGCACGAAATGCTGATGAGCGTTCTCGTCAATGCGTTTCAAAGTCTGCACATCTTCCCCCTCTGCAAATTGCTCCACAAAAATCTGCACTACACCTCGCCGAACCTCCCCGACCCCATCATCACACGCGAAGAATTCCTCATCTACATTGACGACGTATTCGAAGCCAACCGCACTTCCCTCGATGGTCCCCTCAAAGCAGAGTTGAAGTTTGAAGACAAAAATCCTTACATCGAACTCACCTACCCCGAAGGAACCATCGACCGCGTAGATGCCAAAACGCACCACTGCCTCATCACGGAAATCAGCATCCGCAATGTGAAGCGCGGGAAAATGTGGAATAAGTAAAAAGGCGTAGTCTTAATAGTAGACGAGTTATTAGGTACGAGAAAATGAAAGTTGAGAGATGCACTCCGCAAGGCAGTTATACTCTGTTCTCTGTACTCTAATCTCTAATCTCTATTCTCTGTACTCTAAATCCCTCCTTCCCTATGAAAATCCCCGGACTCAGTTTTTCCCTAAAGCGCGCCTTGGGCATCTCCGAAGCGAAGCGCAAAATCTCAAAGAAGACAGGCATTCCCCTTACCAAAAGCGGACTGGAGCGCAAGATTGGCGCCGCCATCATTAAGGCGATTTTTAAGAAATAATCTTCACGCACCGTGACTGATACGCTCAGGTATGAACTAAATCATGGACTGCGCTCAGTCGATAATCCGCCACAGAAAAATGATTACGCAAACCACCTTTCAACTCACGCCCAAGCGCCGCGGATGCCACCTCATCACGCGCGAAGTAATGGAGCACCTGCCACGTCCATTACCCCAGGCCGGACTGCTCAACCTCTTTGTGCAACACACCTCGTGCGCTCTCTCCATCAACGAGAATGCCGACCCCGATGTGCGCACGGACATGAGCAAGATTATGGACCGCCTCGTGCGCGAAGGCGAACCCTATTACGACCACACGATGGAAGGACTCGACGATATGCCGGCGCATGCCAAAAGTTCGCTCTTCGGAGTGAGTCTCACCATTCCCATCACCGCCGGTCGCCTCGCGCTCGGCACCTGGCAAGGCATCTACCTCTGCGAATTTCGCGACTATGGCGGAGCACGCAAAGTGGTGGCTACGATTTACTCATAACAAGCTTAAGCCATGACCTCCAAGTCAACCATAAATATGCTTCAATCTATGCTCATCGTTGGGGCAGGCAGTTTTGTCGGCGGTGCCCTCCGATTCCTCATTTCTCACCTCACGAAGCCGCTTTGCTCGGGCGGTTTTCCGTGGGCCACACTTTCCATAAACCTCGTAGGATGCCTCCTTTTCGGCATCATCTACGGACTGTTTTGCCGTCTGTCATCACCGTCAAGTTCGTGGTGCTTACTACTTACTACCGGGCTTTGCGGAGGTTTCACCACCTTCTCCACCTTTGCGTTTGAAGGGCAACAATTATTGCACAACGACAACCTCATCGGATTTTTAGTCTATGCCACAGCAAGTGTTTTCGCTGGACTTCTCCTTGCGTACTTCGGAATGTGGATTGCAAAGTAATTTTTTAAGAAACATGTATCAGAAATTCATCATCACCCACGAAGGCGTCCTCAAGTTCGGACACGTCTATATGCACCGCGACCTCCTTGAGTGGAACGAGGAATGCCACTACGGCGGCGGACTATGGAAAATCGACGAAAGCCGTGGTGCCATTCTGCTCTACGGCCGCTCCTTCGACTTCGGTCCGCCCGACTTCAGCGGACTCAAGCGCATCGACTGGAGCACACTCGGTGGCAAGCCCCGCCCACTTCTCTTCCTCCCTCGTTGGCCCAATGAAGAACAGGTTGAACCCATCTACATAAATTAAAACGCTATGGATATTGAAGCAGTCAGAGCATATTGCCTCACTCTGCCCTTTGCCACCGAGGACTTCCCCTTCGACGAAACCACCCTTGCCTTTCGCATCGGAGGGCGCATCTTTGCGATGATTGACTTGGAGCGAACAGAGTGGTTCGTGCTCAAGTGCCAACCCGATTACGCCATAGAACTGCGCGACCGCCATCCCGAAATCACAGGCGCCTGGCACATGAACAAAAAGCACTGGAACCAACTGCGCCTGGAAGGCAACCTCACCGATGACCTCGTAGAAAACCTCATCCGCCACAGCTACAACGAGGTGGTAAAGAAAATTCCGCGCCGCACCCGCGAAGAACTCCACATCGCGCTCATCCCCTGACGCACATTCCCTCATACAAAAAAACATCCCCCCGTCGCACCCCTCCCCATGCTCGCTCTCATCATCTACTCCCTCTTAGCGCTCAATCTCCTCACCTTCATCATCTACGGCATCGACAAGTTTAAAGCCAAGAAATCGAAGTGGCGCATTCCCGAATCCACCCTCCTCCTACTCGCCCTCCTCGGTGGCAGCATCGGTGCATGGTTAGGCCTACAAGTATGGCGCCACAAGACGCAGCACAAGAAGTTCTACATCGGCATCCCCCTGATTATAATAACACAAGTGGCACTTATCTTATTTCAAGTTTCGCAAACGCTCAATTTGTTAAGATTATAAGGGTGTGCTTCACATCAATAAAGCAATTCGCGTTCACAAAAAAAATGGTCTGGATGGTATTTGATGGAGTGTACTTTAATTTGCCATTTGTGTTCCAAAAAAAAGTCGAATCCCATTCATTTTTCCTTCCCCTTCGTAATTTAATGAAGAGAAAATCCTACTCTGACTTTTTTCGTGCATTTCAATTTTTCGCAAAAAGTAGGATTTGCGCAAAACTCGCATTACAGGGGGTGCCAGATAGCAAAATGAAGGGTCGAAATGTTAACGGATGTAAAAACGCTGCGAAAAGCAGATTTGGAAAAAAAATATTTTCACTGTATATTTGCATAAAGATTAAAGGAGGGCTACACTGCCCCCCTTTTTTTGTGTCCTTCCTCCTGAAAACCTCCTCAAACATAGGAAAAATTACCTTTGAAGAACGAAATTTTTCCTTTGAAGAAAAACTTTTTTCTTTTGAAGAAGGAAAAATTTGCTCAAAACTTGCAAATTTTATATACAATCTTTAACATTCTAAAGCGCAAAATATAAACTTTGTTAAAATCCCGCATTTTTTGATATATATCAATTCTATTAAAATTTGTTAATTAACCATTCCCCTCAATTTTGCAAAAAACTCGTTAAGATTAGACTTATTTCGACCTACGAACGTCTCATCCATACAATTTTCTGCATAGCACAGGGTGAACATTGCCAACAATTATGGTCCACTGACAGCAAAATGTCAATGGACCATTTTTTAAGATTACGATTTAATCACCACTTCACCCTAAAATACTCCAGCAACGCCTTGTAGCTGTCTTGAGCGGTGAGGCACGTGTCGGTAAGGTATTCATTGATATGTTCCCAGTTTTGCAGGCCTCTATAATAGAACGAGCGGAGGTCTTGCGTAATGATAAAGGGGACGACGTTGGCTTGTAGGCATTGCCAAAACATTAGCAAGCGTCCCACGCGTCCGTTACCATCCTGGAAGGGGTGGATACGCTCAAAGCGGACATGGAAATCAAGGATGTCGTGGAACGTTACTTTCGAAATGGCGGTGTAATCCTTGAGCAATTCTTTGATGGCGCGGTGCACCTCTTCTGGTTCTGTGGTATCCATGCCTCCCACTTCATTAGGCAAACGTTTGTAGTCGCCCACAGCAAACCATTCCTTGTTGCTGTCCGAAGTGCTCGTTTTCAGCATGAGGTGCAGGTGCTTAATATGCGCCTCGGTAATCTTATCCGTTGCGTGGTCAATGATATAATCGATGCAACGGAAGTGGTTCACGGTTTCCAAAATGTCGTCGATGCGCGTATCTTCCGTAGTAACTCCGAGCGTGTTTGTTTCAAAAATGTAACGTGTCTGCTCTTCTGTCAACTTGCTCCCTTCTATGTGATTAGAATTATAGGTAAGGTCAATCTGCGTACGGTGATAGATTCCGCCCTTCAGTCGGCATTCCTTTTCTTCGCGCAATCGAATGAGCAGGGGCGAAAGACGCACTTTTCCCTTTGCAGGCAAGGCTGCATCCTCGGGAATGTTCCATGTCTTACCCGTCAGAAAAGCACCTTCAATCTTCCCTTGTGCACAATAATTTCGCACTGTGCGCTCACTGATGTTATGTAGTTTAGCAAACTGAATAATTGAAATATATCCCATGTTATCGGCAAGTTTTCATGTAAAATCACTGCAAAGTTACTTCATTTTTGCCGATACCGGCCAGTTTTGGGGCTTAATTCCGGAAAATTCAATAAAAATCTCCTGTTCCTCACGAAAGGGACAGGCGGTTTTTTATTACATGGAAACCAACAGGGCAAAGTGGATGGTGTCGTCGAGGATGCTTTTGCCCATTTCCTTGTCGGCAGCGGCGTCATTGGGGATGGGAGCGGTTTGCAGAGAATCCGTTTGGGGAAGGACTACTGCGAGGTTTTTCTCCGCAGGCGCAGGGAGGTAAACGGGCACTTCGCGGTCGAGGAAGAGCGTGTCGCGGATGGTGGTAAAAATCGTGTCGTGCAGAATGGTGGGTTCGGTTACTGCTGCGAGCGTTGGGGGCGTTGGTGAGGAAGCGAAAGGCATAGTGCTTCCTACAAGATAACCAATGCAGAGGGCAGCGACAGTGGACAGCCACCACTTGAGCGGTGCGCCCTTTTTGTGTCCGCTCACTTTGGGGGACTGGGGAACGTTCAACGCAGCACCGTGCCGGTTGCGCAATGCTTGGGCGGTTTGGGATATTTGTTGCTCAAATTTATTCATAGTCGTGGAGTTGTTGTTTGAGTTGACAGAGCAGGCGATGCACCTTGGACTTCACAGTGCCCTCGGGAATGTTCAACACTTGTGCCACTTGCTTGATGCTAAGTTCTTCCTCAAAGCGCAGGGCAAAGAGGGTGCGACTCTCTTGCGGCAAAGATTCTAAAACGCCTGCCAATGCGCGCTGCAGCGTGGCGTTATCGAGTTGTAGTTCGGAACTGTCTTCATAGGTTTCGGCGGTAGTGGCAAGTTGCTCAGAACGATAGCGCTCGGCTTGCTCGGAATGCCGAAAGCGGGAGCGGCAAAGGTTGTAAGCAATGGTGTAAAGCCAGGGGCGAAAGGCGGAGGTGGGGTTGAATTGCTCCGCCGCCTGCCACACTTTCAGGAAGGTTTCTTGACAAGCATCGGCAGCCTCGTCCTCATCGTAGCGAAAGGCGCGCAGGAAGAAACCCATCAATCGTCGAGCATGGCGCGAGTAGAGTTCGTTGAACGCCTTTTCGTCCTGCTCGTCTCCCACCCTAGTCATCAACTGCTCATCGGTAAATGTGGTGAGCGAGGTCTTACGGAAGAGGCGTATCATGGGCGGAAGTTTTCAAGATGTTGCAAATAGCGTTGCTTGGTTGCCTCGTCTAATTGCGTATTTGTGATGGAGGCACGCAATGTGCGGTACAACCACTGCGCACGCTTCTCATCGCCTGCCGCCTTAAACCGCTGAATGAATTTGGGTAGTAGCGTGACGTAATTCACCTGCAACTTTTCGCTTCCCTTCCAGTAGTTCTCCGTGCGGAAACGAGGTTCGGTGAGGTACTCCAAGTGGTACTTTTCAAAGGCATGCAGCGCCGCCGCCGCATTGTCGTAAGGCATGGTGCTATACTTCAATAAAAGTCCCTCTTGATAGAGGCTATCGCAAAACTCCTTGATTTCCTGGCTCGAAGATGCTTCTAAATTATAGGGCACCGAGGCGTTCAAATAAATAGGTCTGTCCGTATTTTCACTCAGGTAGTGAATGAATTTGGAGAGTCGGAATTGCGCTGCCTCAATCTCATAAGGCGGGATGCCAAGATGCTTACAGATACCATCGCGATAGTTGGGGATATAAAGGAAGGAACTCACCACAATGAACTTATCCTCGTGCAAATTCATCGCCCGCTGCATCATGATTTTCGGAAAGAGGTCGAGGTCGCCATGCCCGATATAAATGGCGTTCTCGGGCATACCCTCCAACTGGTTGTAGTTGTAGCGTAGGGCGAAATCGGGATAGTAACCGCCCTCGTACTGCCTTTTCAGTAATTCGTTGAATTGCGCCCCACGCTTCCCCTTGTCGAGGTCAGCCCCCGTGCGCCAAAGGTAACCCAAAAGACCATCCACCGTTTCATGACTCACATCATCGGGAATCATTGTGAGTGCGCGTTCCGCAAATTCAAAGTCGCTCGACATGGAAATCGTGTGGCGGCAATAGTTGTAGGTAAACGTCCCAGGAATCGCCTGCTCCATGCGCGTCAGTACGGAGTTTTCTGCAGAAGTCGGCTCCTTCAGCCCATCAAACCAAAACTTCAGATAATATTTTGCATTAAACAGGTTGCGCCAAGCCTCTTCGGACTTCGGGTGTTTCTTTACCTCCGCTTCCCAAGCCTCTGCTTGATGGGCATACCATATCGAGTCCTGTCCGGAAACGATGACGGGAAGCACAGGTTCAGGTCGTTGCGCCAAGAGTGAATTTGCGGTTGCAAGCAATAAGGCAAAAGTAAGAATACATCTATGTGTCTTCATAAGCATACAATTTTGAGTTGTTTACAGTTATAATTTCGTGTGAGTAAAATGGACCATTCATAACTGCATACGCACGAAGAACGAAAAGGTTCCGTTGATTAGAAAAAAATCTCCGAGTTCGTTAGAATTAATAAGGCGATAATTCCAACTAACTCGGAGATAATTTACTTCTTCGCCCACGTGTTTGCCATAATAAGACCTATCAAGCAGATTACAACAAAACCAGTAGTGGCGAGGCTCATGTAAACGGGAGAGATGAAGCATTGTGCAAAAACAAAGAGGGACGTGAGCACCATCAACACGGACATAACGAGACGCAAGCGCTTGATGTTGAACTTTTCGCGTTCCTTTTGTGAGGCGGTATTGTAACTAGCGATAAGCCAATCGCCTTTACCAATGTAGAGCACAATGGCTAAAACTAAAAAGAGGACCGACGTGAAACAAAGGATGAGATTCATAATACGCTAAGAGGATAAAGAGGAGGATTACTTCAGCACCTTTCCGTCCGAGAAGGCCTTACCGATGGGTGCACCGAGGGCATGGTAGGTGTGGTTAATAGGATTGTAGGTAATGAGCGCCATACGGTCAACGTCGGGTTTACCTTCAGCATCCAGGTATTGCTCATCCACAACGATGTTCACGATTTCCGCCACAATGTAAAACCCCTCCTCGCTCACGTCGATCTTGCGCTGAATGCGACATTCGAGCGTCATGGGGAAATCTGTAAATACGGGAGCTTGAACATGCGCTGACTTGACGGCTGTCCAGCCCGTCTTCTGCATTTTTGCAGCATCGTTTTTCGCACTAACGATACCCACGAAGTCTGCCGCCACCATCGTTTCACGCGTTGCGAACGCCACGGTGAAGTCCGGGCAATGGTCCAGATTCTCCGTTGTGGCATGTGCGCCCATTGAAATCATGATTTCCTTCGCATCCCACTGTCCGCCCCACGCTGCATTCATCGCATTGGGCGTTCCGTCTGCGTTATAAGTACCGATTATCAGTACAGGTTGTGGAAGCATCCACGATTTTTGTCCAAAGTTTTTCATAAAATTGATTGCGACTATTTTTTCTTTCTGTCCCAATAAACCTGCAACAGTGTGAAACCTACACTCATTGCAGCGCCTTGGAAAGCGGCACTTGCAAAGTCAAAAGAATCTTTGCTTATCCATTGCCACAAAAGGTCGAATGCCATAAAGATGGGCACTAAGATAATGGCGAGCAAGATGTACTTTACAATTTGTTTCTTCATAATTTTGTGAGATTAAGAGGTTAGGAAGTTATGAAATTAGAAGGTTAAGAGAGGTTTGAAGCAATATCTCAATTATATAGAAGAGAAAGTTACTCTGAGACGAGGTTTACTGCGTTTCGAAGAAGGATAAAACTTACTTCAGGAATTTTCGTTCACCATCGTTTTCAAGCACCCGCATCTGCTGAATTGCGATTTGATTCAACTTTATCAAACGTTCGGACTGCGGGATACCTTGGTCGATGAATACGGCATTGAGGTTTTCCATATTCGAAAGACAAATCAATTCGTTGATTGAGGCATAGTCGCGAATATTGCCTTTCAGATTAGGATTTTCGTCACGCCACTGTCGAGCAGTCTTTCCGAACATTGCCACGTTGAGCACATCTGCTTCTTCGGCATAGATAATGTTTGCTTGAGCAGGTGTCACCTCATCAGGAATTAGGTTGTGCTTGATTGCATCGGTATGGATGCGGTAATTGATCTTCGACAATTCTCGTTTAGCACTCCACCCCATTTGCTTTTGCTCCTCCGCTTTGAGTCGGTCGAATTCTTTGACCACAAGCAGATTGAACTCTGGAGAAAGCCACATTCCAAAGTGATAGGCTATATCCTTATGGGCATACGTTCCTCCCTAACGACCAGCCTTAGAAATAATGCCCATTGCACTTGTACGCTCTATCCACTCTTTGGCGGTAAGGATAAAACGATTCGTTCCTGATGCACTTTTAATTGCATCGAATTCTATGCTATTAAAATTAGGATTATGAAGTTGCTCCCACACTCCAAGATAAGAAATTGTATCTTTCCTACGCATCCAATTTTGAATAACTATATTGGTTCTATCTGAGTTATCACCTGCTTTAACCATATCTGTCAAACAAATATAGTCTTCATTGTGATTATTTAAAATAACGGATATCTCAGATTCACCTATATTAATCTTATGTATTGCCATAATCCTGTTCCTTTCTAATAAAAACAACAAATCTACTAAAAAATCCCAATAAGAAAATTCACCGTTTAGAAATATCTATGAGTAAAACGATACCTAACGAAAATACTCCGCAAGATACTTATTACCTAAAATAATAGACAAGTTATTAGGTACGAGTAGACGAGAGGGAGAGTTGAGAGAGGAGAGTTTTGAGTTGAGAGACCATCCGGATGGTTAGTTGTTCTCTGTTCTCTGTACTCTGTACTCTTTAAACAACCTTACTCCACCACCTTAATCTTTCCCAAATCGCGGGGCTTTGCTGCCGGGGTTTCGTCGGGATAGCCCACGGCGACGAAGTAACGGAGTTTGTAGCCGGGAGTGAAACCTAATTTATCGAGGTAGGGTTTTGCGGATGCGCTGGCGTTCATAAAGATGGAGGGAGCTGCCATGATACACGTGCCAAGTCCGAGTTCCTGCGCCGCGAGGCACATGTTTTCACCCATAAGTCCGACGTTGATGAGCGTCATGCCCAGTTTATCGTCGGGGCACGCCACGGCGATGAGCGCCATAGCATTGCGGAAGGCATTGCGAAAGCCTGGCGCATCGCTGTTTACGAATTGCGGCATTTCCTGCTTCATCAATTCAGTCACTTCGTTCATCCAGTTGGCATTGTCAAGGATACGCACCTCCCACTCCTGTTTGTTCATGGCGTTGGGCGCGTTCACGCCACACTCTGCTATCTGTTGCAAGAGTTCACGAGGCACGGGCGTTTCCTTATACTGACGAATAGAGCGACGCGCCATGATGGCGTCGATAACGGGTGTGTCACTGTGTTTCATAGTCGTATTGTTGTCGGATTGGCAGCTACACATGGTCAACACAAATGCCATTGCAGCCATTGATATTGTCTTAAAATTCATCATTTTTTTTATTTCATTATTTGTCTGAGTTGCTCCACGAGTTCAACATCGGCGGGCAACCATTCTACGGACGTCAATTCATCGGGAACCAGCCACTTTGCAGCCTGATGCTCTGTCAGATTCATGTTGCCACCCGCTATTTTGCATAAGTAGCAATCCATGTTTAACATAAAATCGGGGTATTCATAATCCACTGTACTGACAAAGCGCTGGATGTCGATTTCGAGTTGCAACTCCTCCATAATTTCTCGTCGAAGCGCTTGCTCAGGTTCTTCGCCCAGTTCTATCTTCCCACCCGGAAATTCCCACATTCCCTTAAACGCTCCATATCCACGCTGCGTTGCCAGGATGCGCTCGCCGTCTGTGATGATGGCAGCTACTACGCGAATGGTCTTTTTCTTCTCCTCCATATTATATATACACTAACGCTTTGGCTTCGTTCATCAAAAAAAGATATCCACCTCAGCAGAAAAACAAGATGCGTGCCCTCTTTTGCAAGAAAATATGGCACGCATCTCAATTTGTCGTTCAAAAATTAGAATTCGTCGTTAGCATAGAGGAAGGGGAAAATCACGTTGTCCCATTCCAGAATTTCTTCGGGCTTGAAGAAGCGCTTCAACTCAATCTCAGCTGTTTCAGGACCATCACTTGCATGAACAATGTTTTCCTGGAAACTCACGCAGTACGAACCACGAATGGTTCCGGGTGCCGCATTGCGTCCGTTTGTAGGACCAGCCAAAGCACGCACCGCTGCGATTGCGTCAACGCCTTCGAGCGCCATCGCCACTACGGGGGCTGTCATCATCGCGTCCTTCACGCGCTGGAAGAAAGGCTTTTCGCTCAAGTGAGCATAGTGTTCAGAGAGCAACTCGTCCGTGAGCCACATCATCTTCATGCCACAAATTTTCAAACCCTTCTTTTCGAAAATAGAAGTAATTTCACCAATAAGTCCGCGCTGAACAGTGCAGGGCTTCAACAACACAAGTGTTTTCTCGATTGCCATAAATCTATAAATTAATTAGTTTGTTATTAATATCTTAATTTTTGTCAAAGTTAGGATTTTTGAAAAATGTGGCAAAATTTTTTAAGCCGATTTAGCAATTAAGACTATAAAGTCGGGGTTTTTGAAGAAAATACGCTGTTTATAAATAGGTTTTCGTAAATTTGTAACACGATTACCGACATTGAGCAGCGAGCAATGCCTCGCTACGTGCTCACACCCTAAATCCAAAATCTCCATGGTATATAACAAAGACAAAAACCTGAAACTCTACTACTCCATCAGCGAAGTAGCCGAAGAATTTGGCGTTGCCGAAACGCTCCTCCGCTTTTGGGAAAAAGAGTTTCCACAAATAGCCCCTAAAAAGTCAGGACGCAACATCCGCCAATACACGAAGGAGGACATCGAGCAAATCCGCGTCATCTACAATCTGGTGAAAGTGAGGGGCTACAAAATAGCTGCCGCCCGTGAAATCCTGAAGAAGAACAAAGAGGGCGTGGAGCAAAAATCCGGAGTTATCGACCTCCTGCACTCCATCCGCGCCGAACTCCAAGCCATCCGCAAAGAACTGGGCGACATCGAGGCGTAATGCAGAGGACAACAGTTAGAGTACAGATAACAGAGTACAGAGTACAACTAATAGAGTACAGCGGACAGAGTACAACTAATAGAGTACAGAGTACAACTTCCTTGCAGCGCACAAGCAAGCAGTCGAGTCTGACCCTCTCGTCTACTCGTACCTAATAACTCGTCTACTAATTTTTATTTCATCATGATTGGAAAAATTCACTCAATAGAAAGTTTTGGCACTGTTGACGGTCCGGGCATCCGCTTCATTGCCTTCATGCAAGGATGCCCCATGCGCTGCCAGTTTTGCCACAACCCCGACACGTGGGACCCTCAGCGAAAGGTGCAATACGAAATGACGCCCGAAGAATTGCTGGAGGAAGTAAAGCGCTATAAGAGTTTTATCAAGTCGGGCGGTGTCACCTGCACAGGGGGCGAACCGCTTATGCAGGCGCCCTTTGTCGAAGCCTTCTTCCGCCTATGCAAGCGGGCTGGTTTCCACACTGCGCTCGACACTGCCGGCGTTGTGTTCACCGATGCTGCACGCGCTGCTGTCAACGCAGCCGACCTCGTGATGCTCGACGTGAAAACCGTTGACGACGAACTCCACCCCCGCCTCACAGGAGTGCTGCGAAAGAACAATGCCGCCTTTATGGACTACCTGCAGGAAATAGGCAAACCCACATGGATTCGCCACGTCATCGTGCCCGGCATCAACGACGACGAAGCCCATCTGCAACAAGTGGCTGACTATGTAAAGCAATACTCCGTTGTCGAACGCGTAGAACTCCTCCCCTACCACGTCATGGGCACTTATAAGTACGACGAACTCGGCATCGACTATCCCCTCAAAGGTGTTGACCCACTCCCACAGGAGCGCCTGCAGTTGGCACGCCAGATATTCCGCAACACCCTCAGTTGCGAAGTCGTTTAAATTCCCCTCCCACACATACACAAATCCCGATTGCTCGCACACCGCAGCAATCGGGATTTATGCGTTTTATGCAAGCACAATTGCCCTACGAATTACCGCCGTAAATGCTTATGTATTCTCACTAAGGCGCAAAGGACATTTGTATTTAATGGCACACAGGACAGCACGGACGGACACAGACCATTGCGAATCGCTTTGATCTCGCTGCCCTCCTGATTGGCAAGCATAAGCAAAGCGTATGAGGTTATTTTCAAGTCTGCGTGAGAAGATATATCCTGCGTGTCAGCCTGTTTTTTGAACACGTGCCAACAGTCGATGTTGAAGTCTATCGCTTGAACCAAAGATTGCGCAAGTCAATCACCATACGTATATGATTCATATATGACGCTGAAGGCGTCACCGCTCAATAACACGGGTACACGTCGGTGCACCCGGGGGATTAATGCATGGGCATGTTCACCCAGAATGGGTCCCCAACCCTTTGCTACTCATTGCTCGTTGCTGGAGCACCCGGGGTATACGATGCATGAGGGAGACGCCCCAATGTGACGTCTCTACGTAGGGTGCAGCGTGCAAACAAGCGTTCGATTAAGGTTATTAGGTTTTGAGTTTTTAAGGTTATGAGGGCTATGCAGCGTGCAAACAAGCGTTTGGGTCAAACCGTCTTGTCTACTATTTTGAGGTTATAAGGTTATGAGGTCGCTTCGCTCGTGAGGTTTTAAGGTAACCAATCCGGATGGTCTCTCCTTTATTCGCTTACGCTCATCAGCTACGCAGTCTCCTTTTTCCGCATGGCTATTTCTCCTTTCTCCTTTTTCATCGCTCGTCTACTAAAATTTTGACAAAATCACTTTGTCAAAATTTTTAACATCCCTTAACATCGCTCAAAAAGTAAAAAAGTTTAAAACTTTAACTTCTGTTAAGAAAAACTTAGGAAGTTTAACAAAAACTTTCGGAAAACAGCGCAGATTTTTCCTTCTTAAAAAGAAAAACGTTTTACTTAAAAAGAAAAAATTCCTACTTAAAAGGAAGAAAATCCTTCTTCAAAGGAAGTTTTCAGGAGAAAGGTCATAAAAAAAGGAGGGCAGCACTGCCCTCCTTTAACTTTATGCAAATATACATCAAAAATCGGCGTTCTCCAAATCTGCATTTCGCGTCATTTTTACAAAAGTTAACAGTTTCGCACCCCATTTTGCAATTTCTAAACTTACAAAAAGGGCGGTTTTTGCAACCCCGATTTTGGGCGCAAAATTTGAAATGCACGAAAAATATCAAAGCAGGATTTCGTGTTTATTAAATTACGAAGGTGTGCTTAGATCTTGTACCAAGAAAAAATATTGACATACAGAATATTTTTTGAATACAAATAGATATATGCTGATTATTTTTTGAACACGAATTGCTCGAACCACTCGAATGCCATGCGGACTTGAAATATTGTTTGAAAATAGAGTCATACGGGTTTGAAAACTCTCCGCATGGATTCGTGTCATTCGAGTTTTTCGTGTTCGAAGAAAAAAACAAATAGATATATGCTGATTATTTTGGAAATAAAATAGCAGTCGTTCCATTACCACAGACCCCTCCGCTCTTTGGGCACCTCCCCTAAAAACAGTTGACCCAATTACTTGCATGCAACATGGTTTGTCTGTACGCAAATAATTGGGTCAACTGCTATAATATTGCTTCATCGTTATCGCGACAAAGCGAATTCATTGGACTACTACATTCGGATTTCGGGGATACCTGTAAGGTCGCCACGCACGATTTCGAAGTCGGGGTGTACGCTGTAGAAGGCTTGTGGGTCAACCTTTGTGTCTTCGGGAATGTAAGCACGCTTGAGGTTGGGGCAGTTTTCAACTGCGTAAGCCTGCAATTCGGTAGTACCGGGAGCAATGATGAGTTCTTCCATGCCGTGGAGGTTGGTGATATAGTTCTTCTCCATCACAGCGATGGGCAGGAGTTCTACAACCTTCATAGCCTGTGGGATGTAGCAAAGTTTTGAGCCCTTCTTGAAATAGATTACGCCGCAGTGGCTCATGAGCTTCGTGTTGGCTTCGTCGAGATAAACGGCTTCGATATTGGGCGCAATGCGGCTGTCGTTAAGACCTACGTAGCTTTCGCCAAAGGTTTCGATGTTGCTACCAATGTAGAGCTCGCGCACGTTAGAAGGAAGGGGCACTGAGGGATTGAAGCTGGTGATGCGGATGCCGCCTGCACTGTAGGGCACAACCAATGCGTCGTCCGACTCCTTCACGCACTTGAGGTTGAAGTGCTTGTCGGTGTAGTTGCAAACGAAGTTAGACTCTGCGAAGATATCAATATCTACAGAGAGTGGCACGAGGTGTGTGTAACCCGTAAGGGGTTCTACCGCCCAACGACCGTTGTTCGTGGGGTCGCTCACCCACCAGCGGTTGTTGTAGTACACGTAGTTCCAGGCATGTCCTCCGAGGGGCTCGAGCATACCGTTGATGTTGACAACGGGGATGCCCTGCGTGTGGAGCATCGTGTTGAGGAGGTTGGCATAGCCCTGGCACACGCCCTGCTTGTCCTTGAACACAGGATAAGGATTATTGTCAGCCCAATTGTACTTCACGTTGTTAACAATCCACGTAAAGATTTTATCATAAATATCGGCATCCTTTTCAAGTCCTTCAACAAGTTTGTCGGTAAACTCCTTGATTTCTTCATACTGCGCCTCAGTGATTTCGAAATTAGGCATTCCTGTGTCGATTTCCGGACCAATCTTGTCGAGCAACGTATATACGGCACGGATAGAGTTGGTATTCAACTTTGAAGATTTGTCCTTTTCAGGAAAACTTGCCATCGTTTCGAACTGCACGTTCTCAGTCGTAGCGTCTGCATGTAGCATCATCGCTTCATCGTCGCTGCTACATGAGCCGAAACAACCTGCAGCAAGGCAGAGGGGAAGAAAATAGTAATGAATTTTCATAGTTCTGATTATTATTTTTGATTTTGTTTCCGCATGCAAAGATAAATTTATTTTTCAATATTAACAATTAACTGCTGCTTATATGTTCATTTTTAACAGGTATAAACATTTATTGAAAAATATCAGAAGTTTCCTTACCTAATATATATATATTCACATTATCCATTAACCGAACCATACTCCTGCGCCAAAGCAGCTTCGAGGGTAGTAGGTTCGTAGCCAAAGTCGCTCTTCGCCTTTGAGCAATCGAGCGGAGTAAAGCGGGGGCGCGGCGTAGCCTCCTGCATGTCGGCAGTATTTACGGGTTGAACGAGGGTTGCGTCCAGACCAAAGAAGCGTGCTACGCGCACAGCCAACTCAGCGATGCTCAGCTGCTCACCTCCGGCAATGTGGTAAACTCCCGACAAATTGCTGTCGAGCAAAGCCTGTGTAGCCGTTGCGATATCCTCTACCCATGTAGGCGTGCGCCACTGGTCGGCTGCCGCGGTGAAGTTCTGTCCCTGCGACAAGCGCTGCTTCACGAGTTCTACGATGTTTCCATGCTGCCCGGCAAGAGGTTTGCCGTAAACCACCTCGATGCGGAGCACTGCATAGTCCTGGCACACAGCGCTGATGACCACCTCCGCCATGCGCTTCGTGCGACCATAATGGTTCACAGCATTGGCTGCATCGGTTTCGACATAGGGTGCGGACTTTGTGCCATCAAAAACAAAGTCGGTAGACAAATGGAGCAGGCGACAATCATTCGCCGCGCACCAACGCGCCAGCATATCGGGCGCAGCTACGTTGAGCGCCAATGCCTCGTCGGGATGTTGCTCACAATAATCTACGACAGACAACGCAGCTGCATTGACCACTACGCTGGGCGCAAATGCCTGCAGCAAGCGCTCTGTAGCAGCAGCATCGGTCATGTCGAGCTGAGCAAATTCGTAACCCTCAGTGGGCAGCAAGTCCTCACTGCGCGACACGGCCAACACCTCGTGCTCGCCCTGAGCCACCAAGCGCTGCAAGATGCGACGCCCCACAAAGCCATTGGCTCCGAAAACTATTATTCTCATAAACAAAACTGGAATTTACATTGATCTGATGTTCGGGAAATAACTCAATCCCAAACCTTGGAGCGGTAAAATTACGCAATTTACATTAATCGCAGACATTCGCCAGCTGATTTTTGCAAAAAAACGTTGCTGGGCAAAAGTAACACCTCAGCAATCAGCCGAATCGGCAACAACATTGTTCAATCTAAGGACAGTTTTCTGCCTCTAAACGTAGCATTTCAATTGGAAAACGACTATCTTTGTGGAAATATTTTTGACACGCATGCGTCATACAAAAAACAAACGGTGCAACATGAAGAACATCATCCGAAGAATTGAAGAATACCACAAATTGTCTGCCGAAGCGATGCAGGCGTTTCAAGCCGAAATGAAATTATTGAAACTACCTAAGAACACAATGCTCGTGACGTCGGGCATGGTGGACGACAATGTATATTTCATCGAAGAAGGAGTGACGCGGTCCGTTTTTCACAAAGACATGCAAAGCACAACAACGTGGTTCAGCATGGAGGGCGACATCACCTTTGGCATGTACTCGCTCTACCACAACCAACCCTCGGTCGAAAGTGTGGAAACACTGACGGACTGCACGCTCTACGTCATACCTATCGAGCGGTTAAACCATCTGTACGAAACGTACATCGACATTGCCAACTGGGGACGCATACTTCATCAGGACGTCAACCGACTGATGAGCCACATCTTCGTCGAACGCTTGCAGATGACGCCAGCCGAAAGATACCACTGCTTTCAAAAACATTTTCCGGGACTCACAAATCGCGTAAAACTCAAATATATCGCTGAATTCTTAGGTATGTCCATCTACACATTGAGCCGAATCAGGTCGAATAAGGAATGACGAGAGACTGCAAAAAGAGCTTGCGCCATCCGATAACTTTTTGCTCTAAAGCAAAAAAAGCATAGTGCAGCCATTTTAGTACAGTGCAAACAAAGGACCATACGTAGAGATTTCCTAATTTTGCACTCTCAGTTAAAATTCAAATTTCGTTATGTCACAACAACAGATTATTTCCTCGGCATCGTTTGCCGACACAAAGCCCCACTACCAACTGCTCGACGGACTACGCGGAGCTGCAGCGCTCATGATAGTGTGGTACCACGTCTTTGAGGGATTTGCCTTTGCCGGAGGCACCGCTATCGAAACCTTCAACCACGGTCACCTCGGTGTGGACTTCTTCTTCATGCTCTCAGGATTCGTGATTAGCTATGCCTACGACGACCGTTGGAAATCAGCAGGAAGAAAGCTTACGTTGGGCAACTTCTTCAAGCGCCGCCTCATTCGCCTCCACCCCATGCTCATCATGGGAGCCATCATTGGTTGTATCACGTTTCTCCTTCAAGGCGGTGTGAAGTGGGACGGCACAGAGTCGCCTATCGGATGGGTAATGGTAGCGCTCGCAATGGGAATGCTCTTTATCCCCGCCTATCCTGGCGCCGGCTATGACGTGCGCGGCAACGGCGAAATGTTTTCCTTGAATGGACCCAGTTGGTCGCTGTTCTTCGAATATATTGGCAACATCATGTATGCGCTCATCATCCGCCATCTTAACACAAAGGCACTCGCTGCACTCACATTAGTCAGCGGCATCCTGTGGGGAGGATTTGCGGTGACTAACGTATCGGGATACGACATGCTCGGCATAGGCTGGACACTCGATAGTGCAAACTTCTGGGGCGGATTACTCAGAATGATGTTCCCCTTCACGCTGGGTATGCTCCTTGCGCGCAACTTCAAACCCACGAAGGTAAAGGGTATCTTCTGGATAGCCATCGCCGTGATGTTTGCCCTCTTCTCCGTGCCCTATATCCCTGCCGGCATCATCCCCGGAACTGAAGGATTGAGCATAAACAGCGCATACGAATTCCTGTGTATTGCCTGCGTGTTCCCATTCATTGTATGGTTTGCCGCTTCGGGCAGTTTGGAAAACATCGTTTCAAAGAAAGTGTGCAAATTTCTTGGCGACATCTCCTACCCCCTCTACATTGTGCACTACCCCGTGATGTACCTATTCTACGCATGGTTGATTGACAACAAACTATACAACCTAAGCGATACTTGGCAGATGGTCATCATCGTTTTCGCAACAAACATCACGCTGGCTTTCGCTTGCCTCAAACTTTACGACGAACCCGTTCGTCGCTGGCTGACAAAGAAGTTCATCAAAAAGAACGCCTGACAACAGGTTTACGAATATACATAACAAAAAAACGCTTGCTATCCCCACGCAGGGAGACGGCAAGCGTTTTTTTCTGTTCATTTATCTTTATACTTCGCAGCGCAAGAACTGCTATCAAATAGCACCTACTCCACCTCGTTCAGAAACTCAAGGTTGTCGGCATTAGCAACAACGCAGATAGGTGCTTCCTTGTTAATCGTTCCTGCCAGCAGAGCGTGGCTCAAAGGATTGAGCAACATGCGTTGCAGCGCGCGCTTCACGGGACGTGCTCCGAAGTTGGGGTCGTAACCTTCCTTCGCAATCAGTGCTACCGCCGAATCCTCAAGTCGCAACGTCACACCTTGTTCCTCCAAACGCTTGCAGACTGCGTTTGCCTGAAGACGAACAATCTGCTGAATATGGCTTTCGGAGAGCGGATGGAAGAGGATAATGTCGTCAATACGATTCAGGAACTCGGGACGGATGGTAGTTTTGAGCAAGCCCATCACATTTTCCTTCACTTCGTCCTCATGCGCTTCGAAGTAAGCAGCCACGTTGGTCTTTGCCTCAGTAGCCTTGTCGAGCGCTTGCTGAATGAAGGCACTGCCGAGATTGGAGGTCATGATGACGATTGTGTTCTTGAAGTTAACAACACGCCCCTTGTTGTCCGTAAGGCGTCCGTCGTCGAGCACCTGCAGCAGAATATTGAACACATCGGGGTGGGCTTTCTCAATCTCATCGAAGAGCACTACGGAATAAGGTTTACGACGCACTGCCTCAGTAAGTTGTCCGCCTTCGTCGTAACCCACGTATCCCGGAGGCGCACCTACAAGGCGGCTCACACTGTGCTTTTCCTGGTACTCGCTCATGTCGATGCGCGTTAGCATCTGCTCGTCGTTGAAGAGGAGTTCGGCCAAAGCCTTGGCAATCTCCGTCTTTCCGACACCCGTAGCCCCAAGGAAGATAAAGGAACCGATGGGTCGGCGTGGGTCTTGAAGTCCGGCGCGGCTGCGCAACACGGCATCAGCAACAGCAGTCACTGCTGCATCCTGACCGACAACGCGCTCGTGGAGGTCGGCATCGAGGTGCAACAACTTCTCGCGCTCGCTCTGCTGCATACGACTTACGGGAATGCCCGTCCAACGGCTGACGATGTCGGCAATGTCGTCGGCGGTGACAACTTCCTTAACCATGGCTTCGCTACCCTGACGGAGTTTCAGTTGCTCGCCCAAGTCAACGATTTTAGCATCGAGTTCGGGGAGATTGCGATAACGAATTTCGGCAACACGTCCATAGTCGCCCTCGCGCTCCAGGCGTTCGGCATCGAAGGTGAGCTGCTCACGCTGCTGCTTAAGTTGCTGGATTTCGGCAAGCACACTGCGCTCACCCTCCCACTTGGCCTTCATGCCCGAAACGGCTTCTTCGAGCATTGCGATGTCGGCATTGAGGGCATCGAGTTTCTTGTCGTCGCCCTCGCGCTTAATTGCCTCGCGTTCAATTTCGAGCTGGCGGAGTTTGCGCTGCGCTTCATCGAGTTCTTCGGGCTGCGAATCGCGCTCCATGCGGAGTTTTGCTGCCGCTTCGTCCACAAGGTCGATGGCCTTGTCAGGCAAGAAACGGTCGGCAATGTAGCGATGCGAAAGTTGCACGGCAGCTATCAGTGCATCGTCCTGAATGCGCACACGGTGGTGGTTTTCGTAGCGTTCCTTCAGCCCGCGCATGATAGAGATGGCGTCCTCGGGCGAGGGTTCTTCAACGAGCACTGTCTGGAAGCGGCGTTCAAGGGCTTTGTCCTTCTCAAAATACTTTTGGTACTCCTCGAGCGTCGTAGCGCCAATGCTTCGCAACTCGCCGCGCGCAAGGGCAGGTTTCAGGATGTTTGCGGCATCCATCGCTCCCTCGCTCTTGCCTGCTCCAACGAGCGTGTGGATTTCATCGATAAAGAGAATGATGTCGCCCTCGGCTTCGACCACCTCGTTGACAACGCTCTTAAGGCGTTCCTCGAATTCGCCCTTGTACTTGGCACCCGCAATGAGTGCGCCCATGTCGAGCGAGAACAAATGTTTGTTCTTCAAATTCTCGGGCACGTCGCCACGCACAATGCGCTCTGCTATGCCTTCGACGATGGCTGTCTTTCCCGTACCGGGTTCGCCAATAAGGATAGGATTGTTCTTCGTGCGACGACTCAGGATTTGGAGCACACGGCGAATTTCATCGTCGCGCCCGATGACGGGGTCGAGTTTGCCATTGCGCGCCTCATCAACAAGATTGCGCGCATACTTCTGCAGCGCCTGATAGGTGTCCTCACTCGTGGGAGAATCCACCTTCTTGCCGTTGCGCAACTCCTTAATCGCAGCGCGCAAAGCCGCTTCTTTCAATCCGGCATCAGTCAGCATGCGCGAAGCCTTAGAAGGAGTGAGCAACACAGCAAGCAACATCATCTCAAGCCCTACAAAAGCATCGCCCTCCTTGCTCGCCAACTCCTGCGCCTTCTTCATCAAGGCTGCCACCTCGTTGTCAAAATAGGGTTCGCCGCCGCCATTGACGCGCGGCAGGGTCTTCAACTCAGCATCGACAACCCTGTGCAGCATCGCAAGGTTAGCGCCCGCTTTTTCAAAGAGAAAAGGCACAACGTTTTCGCCCACGTGGAGCAAAGCGTAGAGCATGTGGAGTGCGCCTACCGCTTGCTGACCTCCAGCCTGAGCCGTCTGCACAGCTTGCTGGAAAGTTTCCTGTACTTTGTTCGTAAAATTCTGTCCGTTCATAATTGTAATTTATTAATTTCTATACTATATTCAAAAATACAACTCAAAATGAAGAAATTTCTTCTTTTCATATTACTTACAACAAACGTGCCAGCAACTTTTACGTAACATTTATTCAGGATTCATGACAATATGACAGAAAAAAACTGCCACTTTGCTGACAAAATGGCAGTTTTTCATTAATTTTTCTATTTCACAAAAAATTAGTCATCAAGCATAATAAGCATGTTTACCCGCTGCAAGCGTATTGAGCATGAGCATACAAATTGTCATCGGACCAACGCCACCGGGCACGGGCGTTATAGCCGAACAAAGGGGTGCTACATTTTCGAAATCAACGTCGCCCGAAAGTCGGAAACCGCTTGAGCGCGAAGCATCGGGAACTCGCGTTGTTCCTACATCTATCACGACGGCTCCGGGTTTCACCATGTCGGCAGTAATAAATCCTGGTTTGCCCAATGCAGCAATCAAGATGTCAGCAGCCTTGCATTCTTCCTTGATGTTATGGGTATGCGAATGAACAACGGTAACAGTTGCATCGCCCATCTCCTTTTGCAACATAAGCTGTGCCATCGGTTTACCGACAATATTGCTACGTCCCACTACGACGCACTTCTTTCCGGAAGTCTCAATATTGTAACGACGAAGCAGTTCGAGAATCCCCTTGGGCGTTGCCGAAATATAGCAAGGCAAACCAATCGAAAGTCGGCCTACATTAATAGGATGGAAACCATCAACATCCTTGCGATAATCGATGGCTTCGATGATACGCTGCTCAGAGATATGTTTGGGCAAAGGAAGTTGCACGATAAATCCGTCAACATCCTCATCAGCATTCAGGCGATACACTTCCGCAAGGAGTTGCTCCTCGGTGATATCGTCCTCAAAGCAAATCAGGGTGGACTTAAAACCGCAGGCTTCGCAAGCCAGCACTTTGTTTTTTACATACGTTTCACTGCCGCCATCGTGGCCTACAAGGATTGCTGCTAGGTGGGGACGCTTTTTTCCGGCTGCAACCATAGCCTGAACTTCGGCTGCTATTTCTTGTTTAATTTGAGAGGCCGTAGCCTTTCCGTCTATAATTGTTGGCATATTAGTTTGAGATTGTGAAGTTATAAAAACTCTATATATTCCAGAATTTCATAAAATTGCTAGAACATATAGGACCTCCTATTTTATAATAAAAACAATAGGAATTAGTTATCGCGAGCCAACAACTAATTCCTATTTACACTCATATTATATATATGTATTATCGCTTACCTAATTGTTGTTGCATCTGCTGCATCTGTTGCATTTGTTGCATCATGCTCTTCATGTTTGTGCCGGTCATCATCTTCATCACCTTGCGCATTTGGTCAAACTGCTTAATCAGGCGATTTACTTCCTGAATAGAAGTACCCGAACCCTTTGCAATACGATTCTTGCGTGTGGGCTGACGCATAAGCAACTCGGGATTGTGGCGTTCCTTCGGCGTCATAGATTGAATGATTGCCTCGATAGGTTTGAAAGAGTCGTTGCTGAGTTCAACATCCTTAATCGCCTTACCTACGCCTGGAATCATCGAAGCAAGATCCTTGAGGTTACCCATCTTCTTGATTTGCTGAATCTGATTGTAGAAGTCTTCAAAGTCGAACTTGTTCTTCTGAATCTTCTCCTGAAGTTTGCGCGCTTCCTTTTCGTCGAACTGCTGCTGTGCACGCTCTACAAGCGAAATGATGTCGCCCATGCCGAGAATGCGGTCTGCCATACGACTGGGGTGGAACTGGTCGAGTGCTTCCATCTTTTCGCCCGTACCAACAAACTTGATAGGCTTATTAACGACTGTGCGGATAGAAATTGCAGCACCACCACGCGTGTCACCATCCAACTTAGTAAGTACCACACCATCGTAGTCCAAACGGTCGTTGAATTCCTTTGCTGTGTTTACAGCGTCCTGACCCGTCATGGCATCTACTACGAAGAGCGTTTCGTCGGGATTACAAGCCGCCTTGATATTGGCGATTTCCTGCATCAACTCTTCATCGATAGCAAGACGTCCGGCTGTATCGACAATCACAGTGTCGTAGCCCTTAGACTTCGCTTCAATCACACCTTCGCGCGCAATCTGAACAGGATCCTTTGACTCAAGATTCATGTAAACAGGCACCTGAATCTGCTCAGCCAAGACGCGCAACTGCTCAATAGCTGCTGGACGATAAACGTCGCACGCAACGAGCAAAGGATTGCGACGCTTTTGCGACTTAAGATAGAGAGCAAGTTTTCCGGAAAGCGTTGTCTTACCAGCACCATTCAACCCTGCCATGAGGATGACTGAAGGATGACTCTTAAGATTAACTTCTGCCGTTTCGCCTCCCATGAGTGCCGCAAGTTCGTCGTGCACAATCTTCACAATCATTTCCTTGGGCTTCACGGAAATAAGGACATTCTGTCCCATCGCCTTCTGCTTAACTGTGTCGATAAAGGTCTTCGCAACCTTATAGTTAACGTCGGCTTCGATAAGCGCACGGCGTACGTCCTTAAGGGCTTCCGCAATGTTGACTTCGGTGATGCGGCCTTCACCTTTGAGTATCTTGAACGAGCGTTCTAATCTATCACTAAGATTGTCAAACATAGTTGTTATGAGTTTATACATCCTCCGCTTGCTCAGCTCCGCCCGACATTTCTCTGAGACAGTTTGAACAAGTTGAGAAGTCTATTGTTATCTTAATTTTTGTGTTTATACTCCCTGCAAGGCAGGAATTATTTGTCTTTCTTCAAAAGGAACCACTACTTATTTCTAAGTTCTTCCCAAAACTGATCCAAATCCTCGCTCAAACCTTCCATCAATTCGCCATCGAGCACAATGGTGTCATCATCAACGAGGTAAAGGTCGCAAATCGTTTCGTGGTCTTCGTCAACAAGGACGTAGGAATAAGGACGCAACACATGAAGTCCCTCCGTAACATCCTTGTTCTGCTGAATAACCTGAAGGAGCGTTGACTTCACATGTTCGTAGAAATCCTCGTCCTTACTCTCGATCCATTCTTCAACAACGCAGCGCGTAATTTCCACATCTTCGTCGTTGAACACAAGCAATTCTCCGCTCTCCTGATTCACTTGAATATGAATATCCGTGAGTGGTTGATTTTCTAACTCAACGTTAAATTTCTGAGCGACTTTTTTCAAAGCACGTTCTATCTGCTTAATGGTATGTTCGCTTGCTTGCATAAAACTTATATTTTTATTCGAGCCGCAAATTTAAACTATTTTTTGGACTTTTACGACGAAACACAATAAAAATAAGAAGAATATAAACCTTATAATCGCAATTTTATCACATAGCATAACAGAAACCATCATAATTTTCGCCACCCGCCCGATGCTTCTCGTACACCGATTTTTTGCACGTCAATCACACTTAAGAGCAGTTCCGAGCATACTCTCGTGATAAATCTTTCCAAAAAAATATCCTACATCAACGTTTTTAGCATATTTTTTTCAAAATTAATTTCTGCATCCATACTTTATTATTAACTTTGCTAACTGAAAGAAACAATTAACATAAATTGTAATACAAATTATGACGCTTATTAAATCAATTTCGGGTTTCCGCGGCACAATTGGTGGTCGTCCGGGAGACACGCTCAATCCTATTGAGATTGCAAAATCAGTTTCGGCTTACGCAAGTCTTCGTGAAAAGTTTGTAGGTACTTATCGCAAGAAAATCGTAGTAGGTCGCGACGCACGTATTTCTGGCGAAATGGTGAGCCACACAGTTTGCGGCACACTCATGGGTATGGGCTTCGACGTAGTTGACATCGGTTTGGCTTCTACTCCTACTACTGAATTAGCGGTGACAATGGAAAAGGCAGTTGGTGGTATTATCATCACTGCGAGCCACAACCCCCGCCAATGGAACGCACTTAAGTTCCTCAACGAAAAGGGCGAATTCCTCCCACCCGAAGAAGCTGCCGAAGTTGTACGCCTTGCTAACAACTGCAACTTTGATTTTGCAGATGTTGATGCTTTGGGCCACTACACAAAGAATTTCTACTACGACCAGCGTCACATCGACCACATCAAGGAACTCGAACTCGTTGATGTTGAAGCCATCAAGCACGCTCACTTCTCTGTAGCATTCGATGCTGTAAACTCAGTGGGTGGTGTTATCATTCCTAAGCTCCTCGGACAGCTCGGCGTAACTCAGGTGACTCACCTCAATGCTGAAGCTACTGGCGACTTCGCACACAATCCCGAACCTTTGAAGGAACACCTCACTGAAATACGCAACCTCATGCGCAAGGGTCGTCATGATATCGGTTTCGTAGTTGACCCCGATGTTGACCGCCTCGCTATGGTTTGTGAAGATGGTTCTATGTTCGGCGAAGAATACACACTCGTAGCCGTTACTGACTACATCCTCCAGCACACTCCCGGCAACACTGTTTCTAACCTCTCTTCTACACGCGCCCTCCGCGACGTTACAGAAAAGTATGGTTGCACTTACACTCCCGCAGCCGTAGGCGAAGTAAACGTTGTTACGAAGATGAAGGCTACAGGTGCCGTAATTGGTGGTGAAGGTAACGGTGGTGTCATCTATCCTACTTCACACAGCGGTCGCGACGCCCTCGTAGGTATCGCGCTCATCCTTACTTACCTCGCTAAGACAGGTATGAAGGCTACTGAACTTCGCGACTCATTCCCCAAGTACTACATCGCGAAGAACCGTATCGACCTCGATCCTACTACCGACATCTACGCTGTGCTCCAGAAGGTGAAGGAAATGTACAAGAACGAGCAGGTTACAGACACCGACGGTGTTAAGATCGACTTCCCCGACAAGTGGGTTCACCTCCGTAAGTCTAACACAGAACCTATCATCCGCGTTTACTCTGAAGCGAAGTCAATGGAAGAAGCTGACGCGCTCGGTAAGCAAATCATGGATGTGGTATATCAGATGACACAGAAGTAAAATCACTTTTTGAAATGAGAAAGGAGAAATGAGAAATGAGAAAGCTGGCGCATAAACATCCCGCATGATTTTTTCTCCTTTCTCCTTTCTCCTTTTTCCTTTTTTCTATGAAGAAAACCTATCTCCCCCTCTCTCTCCTAGCTCTTTCAGCAGCAGCACAGGAGAAGTATAACGTGGTCTATATCATGACCGACGACCACACGGCACAAATGATGTCGTGCTATGACAATCGCTATGTCGAAACGCCCAATCTCGACCGCATCGCCAACGATGGTGTGCGTTTCGTCAACAGTTTTGTGGCAAACTCACTCTCAGGTCCCTCTCGCGCTTGCATGCTTACGGGTAAGCACAGCCATGCCAACGGATTTACAAGCAATGTCTACGACGTATTCGATGGCACACAGCAAACCATGCCCAAGCTTCTCCAGGCTGGTGGCTATCAAACTGCCATCATCGGAAAGTGGCACCTCATCAGCACCCCCACAGGTTTTGACTATTGGAACATCATCCCTGGACAGGGCGACTACTACAACCCCGATTTCATCAACATGGATGGAACGACAACCAATGTCAAGGGATATCTCACAAACATCATCACCGACAAGGCAATCGACTGGCTCGAAAACAAGCGCGACAAAGCACGCCCCTTCGCCCTCTTCATTCATCACAAGGCATGCCACCGCAACTGGTTGCCCGAACTGAAATACCTTCATGAATATGAGGACAGAACGTTCCCCATCCCCAAAACTTTCTACGATGACTACGCTGGCCGCCCCGCTGCACAAGTTCAAGAGATGAGCATTCACAGTCATCACGACATGGACCTCGCATATGATGTAAAACTTCTGGATGCCAACGTCACTACACGCCTCTCCCCCAGCTACATCTCTATGATTGGTCGCCTCGACTCGCGCGAACGTGCCATCTACGACCAGTTCTACGACTCCATTGCCATCGACTTCCGCAGCCGCAACCTGCAAGGACGCGAACTTTCGGAATTCAAGTTCCAACGCTACATGCGCGACTATGCCAAGGTGCTTAAGTCGCTCGACGACAACGTAGGTCGCACGCTCGACTACCTCCGCGATGCCGGATTGCTTGAGAACACCCTCGTCGTTTACACCTCCGACCAAGGTTTCTACATGGGCGAACACGGATGGTTCGACAAGCGCTTTATGTACGAAGAATCCTTCCGCACACCGCTCGTCATGCGCCTTCCCAACGGACTCGATGCGCGCGGCGACATTATTCAAATGGTTCAGAACATCGACTACGCTCCCACTTTCCTCGACCTCTGCGGACTCCCCGTTCCCGAGGACATGCACGGTGTTTCGATGCTACCGCTCCTTCAAGGCGAACAACCTAAGAACTGGCGCAAGAGCCTTTACTATCACTTCCACGAATTCCCTGCCGAACATGCTGTGAAGCGCCACTATGGCGTGCGCACAGAGCGCTACACGCTCATCCACTTCTACGAAGACATCGACGTTTGGGAACTCTACGACCTCCAGACCGACCCTCAGCAACTCAACAATATCTACGGACAGAAGGGTACGGAGAAAATCACCAAGCAACTCAAAAAGGAACTCCTCAAACTGCAACAGCAGTACGGCGACCCCGCAATTGCTAAAACGAAATAATCTATCTACACACATTGAACCCCAGAAGTTTTTTTCGGACTTCTGGGGTTTACTTTATTTCTAAACTTACAACAACATCTTAAATGATAATTGCAGAGCATGTTCATTTTATGAGAAACCATACTTTTTTCTGCTTCGCCTCAAGCATTTACCTGCACATAATTTGGTGGAATCGTTAAAATCTCTTACTTTTGGCAACTGTAATTATCATTCATTATAAAATAATTCAATTTTCGCAAATGCTCAACTTGATAGGTTATAAGGTTATAAGGTTGTTAGGTTGTAAGGTTATAAGGTCTTGAGGTTGCCGTGCGGAATGCATACCAGCGTGCAAACAAGCGTTCGACTCAAACCATCTTGTCTACTCGTACCTAATAACTCGTCTACTATTTTAATATATTTAATATAAACAGTCTGGATAGTCCTCAAAACCCTAAAGCGTAGCGACCTCAAAACCTCAAAACCTGATTCAACTGAAGCTTGCGAAAGTTGAGTAGAATAACTTACCTAAACAATAAAAGAATATGGGTCTTAAAATTGTTGTACTTGCAAAGCAAGTGCCCGACACGCGCAATGTGGGTCCTGATGCGATGACTGCTGAAGGAACTATCAACCGCGCTGCGTTGCCTGCAATTTACAATCCAGAGGACTTAAATGCCCTTGAGCAGGCTTTGCGTTTGAAAGATAAATTCCCTGGCACTACGGTGACCATTGTAACGATGGGACCTCCGCGTGCGGCGGAAGTGATTCGTGAGTCGATGTACCGCGGTGCGGATGGTGGTTTCTTGCTCACCGACCGTGCTTTCGCTGGTGCTGATACGCTCGCAACGAGTTATGCCCTTTCTACAGCCATCCGCCACATTGGCGATGTGGACCTCGTTATCGGTGGTCGCCAGGCGATTGACGGCGACACAGCTCAGGTGGGTCCGCAGGTGGCAGAAAAACTCGGTTTGAATCAGATTACTTATGTGGAAGAAATCCTCGCGCTCGAAGACGGATTGCTTACCGCTAAGCGCCATATCGACGGCGGTGTAGAAACCGTTCAGGCACCACTCCCCCTTGTGCTTACAGTCAACGGTAGCGCTGCGCCTTGTCGTCCCCGCAATGCGAAACTCGTGATGAAGTACAAGCGCTGCCTGGCACCGCTCGAAAAGCCTGCTGAAGGTCTTGCGTATGCTGAAGAATACGACAAGAAGCCCTGGCTCACACTCGGACAAATCTCTTGTGCCGACGTGAATGCCGACCTCGCACAGTGCGGACTTTCGGGCTCGCCCACAAAGGTAAAGGCTATTGAGAACATTGTCTTCAAGGCAAAGGAGAGCAAGGTGCTCACCGGTTCGGACGAGGACATCAAGGGACTGATGGCAGAACTCTTGGCAAATCACACTATTGGATAATTTACTAAGGCTAACAAAAACTATGAACAGCGTTTATGTTTACTGCGAACTTGAAGGCACGCAGGTTGCCGAAGTAAGTCAGGAATTACTCTCTAAGGGTCGCAAATTGGCAGACACTTTGGGCGTAAAATTAGAAGCCGTGGCGGCAGGTTGTGGCATCACAGGAAAGGTTGAAGCGCAAATCCTTCCCTACGGTGTGGACAAACTCCACATCTTTGATGCTCCCGGACTTTTCCCCTACACCTCTTTGCCCCACTCTTCCATTTTAATTAACCTCTTCAAGCAAGAACAACCCCAGATATGCTTGATGGGCGCAACGGTTATCGGACGCGACCTCGGACCTCGCGTTTCTTCTGCGCTCCACTCTGGACTCACTGCCGACTGCACAGCACTCGAAATTGGCAGCCACGAAGACAAGAAGGCGGGCAAGACCTACGACCAGTTGCTCTACCAGATTCGCCCTGCTTTTGGCGGCAACATCGTGGCAACTATCATCAACCCCGAAAATCGTCCGCAGATGGCTACTGTGCGCAGCGGCGTGATGAAGGCGGAAGTGCTTGATGCAAACTATCCCGGCGAAGTCATCGTTGAGGATGTTGCAAAGTTTGTACCCGAAACGGATTATGTCGTAAAGGTCATCGACCGCCAGGTTGAAAAAGCAAGTTCCAACCTCAAGGGCGCACCCATCGTGATTGCCGGAGGTTATGGCGTAGGTTCGAAGGAAAACTTTGAATTGCTCTATGCTCTTGCGAAGGAAATCCATGCCGAAGTAGGCGCAAGCCGCGCTGCCATCGATGCCGGTTTCTGCGAGCACAACATGCAGATTGGTCAGACCGGTGTGACCGTTCGCCCCAAGGTATATATTGCCTGCGGTATCTCAGGTGCCATTCAGCACGTGGCTGGGATGAAGGAGAGCGGCATCATCATTTCTATCAACACCGACCCCAATGCTCCCATCAACCAGATTGCTGACTACGTAATTAACGGTTCGGTGGAAGAAGTATTACCCAAGATGATTAAGTATTATAAGGGCTAACGCCCTTGAAAGGAGAAATGAGACTGCGAAGCTGATGAGCGTAAGCGAATAAAGGAGAAAGAGGCTGGCGCAGTGAGTGCCCAGTGCTACATTCCTTCTTGTTTCGTAAAGCAGTTATGACGAAAAATTTCGGTAGTATTTATGTCCCGCAAGGTTATTTCTCATTTCTCCTTTCCTCCCCTTTCTCCTTTCTAATTTATTTAGGTTATGGCTAACTATTATAGCGACATAAAAGAACTTCAGTTCGAACTCAACCATCCGCTCATGGAGCGAATTGTTGAACTCAAGGAGCGCAATTTCCGCGATAAGGAAACGTTTGACGAAGCTCCTCTTGACTATCCCGACGCAATGGACTCTTACGACAAGGTGCTCGACATCGTGGGCGACATTACGGCAAACGTGATTAAGCCCAACTCCGAAGGTGTTGATGCCGAAGGTCCCCACTGCGAAAATGGCAGAGTGCGCTATGCCGCCGGCACTTACGACAACCTCAGCGCCATGGTGGGTGCAGGGATGAATGGGATGACGATGCCCCGCCGCTTCGGCGGACTCAACTTCCCCATCACGCCCTACACCATGTGTGCCGAAATCGTAGCGGCTGCCGATGCCGGCTTCAGCAACATCTGGAGTCTTCAGGACTGTATCGAAACGCTCTACGAATTTGGCAACGAAGATCAGCACAGCCGTTTCATCCCTCGCATCTGCCAGGGCGAAACGATGTCCATGGACCTCACCGAACCCGATGCAGGCTCTGACCTCCAGAGCGTGATGCTCAAAGCTACCTACGACGAAGCCGAAGGTTGCTGGCGTCTTAACGGATGCAAGCGCTTCATCACCAATGGCGATGCACAGCTCCACCTTGTACTTGCACGCTCTGAAGAAGGCACTACCGACGGACGCGGACTCTCCATGTTCATCTACGACAAGAACGATGGTGGCGTTGACGTGCGCCGCATCGAAAATAAGTTAGGTATTCACGGTTCGCCCACTTGCGAACTCGTTTATAAGAATGCCAAGGCAGAACTCTGTGGCGACCGCAAACTCGGACTCATCAAGTACGTCATGGCACTCATGAACGGTGCACGCCTCGGTATTGCAGCGCAGAGCGTTGGTCTCTCTCAGGCGGCTTACAACGAAGCCCTCGCCTATGCCCGCGACCGCAAGCAGTTTGGCAAGGAAATCATCAACTTCCCCGCCGTGAGCGATATGCTCTCGCTCATGAAGGCAAAGCTCGATGCTGGTCGTGCCCTCCTCTATCAGACATCACGCTACGTTGACATCTACAAGGCGCTCGAAGATATTGCCCGCGAACGCAAACTCGAAGCCGACGAACGCCAGGAACTCAAGAAGTTCTCCAAACTTGCCGACTCGCTCACACCCCTTGCCAAGGGCATGAACTCTGAGTACTGCAACCAGAATGCCTACGACTGCATTCAGATTCATGGTGGTTCGGGCTTCATGATGGAATACTTCTGCCAGCAAATCTATCGCGATGCACGCATCACCAGCATCTACGAAGGCACTACGCAGCTCCAGGTTGTAGCCGCCATCCGCTACGTGACGAATGGTGCTTACCTCACCCTCATGCGCGACTACGAAGCTGTGCCAGCTGCGCCTGAATTTGCATCGCTCATCGAGCGTGCCAAGGCTATGGCAGATAAGTTTGAGGCAGCAACAGCACACGTGAAGGACGCAGCAAACGCAGAGTTCCACGACCTCTGTGCGCGCCACCTCTACGAAATGGCAGCAAGCATCATCATGCTCCATCTGCTCACACAAAACGCTACGCGCTGCCCCGAAATGTTTACAAAGAGCGCTCGCATCTATGCTAACTACGTAGAGGCAGAAGTGATGAAACACTACACATGGGTGATGAACCTCACTCCCGAAACAATGGACGACTACAAAACGAATTGACAAGTTTAAGATAAGTTCTACCCCACCTTAACTAACAGAACAACATGTATAAAAGAATCTGCGGACGAACCTATTTAGTATATTCAGGTTCATCCGCAGATTTTTTGTTACTATTTTTTCAAATATTCAAGTTTCGTAAGTACAAGTTTTCTACATATTAAAGCACTTGCGACACTTAAATCAAATATTTACTGTGTTACAGGGCGAACAAAGAAGCCTTCACAACGATCTTCATATGTCACATTAGGTTCATCCCAATCTTCACCCATTTTAAGAACATAAGCACAATTACAAAAATAATCCTCATTTAATGATAAACTCCAATAATGAACTTCTTCATAAAAACCAGCATCACCGTTCGTCTCAAAAACATGCTCTACTGGCATAAAAATGCTTTTACCATTTGGGCCTGTGACTTTGAAACCCACATAACCATTTTGGCATGTCCACTTCCAGTTACATCTATCAACCAACTCCTCCAACTGTTTTTTGCTAGGCATACGCCATTGGCTACCCCACATTTTGTATGCAACATCATCTGCCGTTGTAAGAGTTGTTAAGTCATCCGAAAAATAAACATCTTCCCAATTATATTTACCTTCGTAAATGCGATAACCATAATCAGGGTTCGGACAATATTTGGTAAGTCCGAGACGCCAGACACCCCAAGAATCAGAATCATCTGTATTCCACTTATAATTATCCCAATCATAATATTCCTTTGTCGCAAGCTCTCCCCAAGCAAATTTACTACCAGAAGCCTCAGGACGAGAAGCACCAACGTTGCACGTAGCCCACTTAACAGAAAGTCCAAGATCTACGTAATCATGATTTTGTCTAGTTCCTGAAATCTCTTGTTTAACCTCAGTTTCTCCTGTACTTCTATACCAAGTGTATGAATAACCGGATTTTGTCATCATTACAAAATAATTACTTTGGAATGAAACAATTGTCCATATAGACGTACCACTATCTTCACCCGTATAGGACAAGCACAATTGAGGATAATTATAGGTGTAATATCCTTTTTTACTACTATACACTCCGGACTTCATAGTAAAGCTACCATCATTATTAAATGTAAGCATTGTAGGAACATCCGAATAAAACCAATCATCGCAAGTCCAATATCCGACAAACGGATTGTTAATTTTTCCTCCATCATCATCACTACTACATGCAACAAAACCAAACGTAGCAAAAATGGTAAAAACCACCATCAGCGTTTTTTTCAATGTGTTCATTTTTACAATAATTTATTGTACAATCGAACTCCGGGATTGTTATTGTTTTATTAAAATCTGAATTTATAAATACAAAAAAAGCGTGGAGCTCGCTCTGTCACTCGTTCCACGTAGTAAGGCTCTCGCATTGCCCTGATTGTCGAAACGAGCAACGCTGAAAGCCCCACGATGATGAATATAAACACTAAACCCCATTGACCTCTCTTTTTGAGTAAAGCCAATGAGGGCTGTATATAAACATCCCATGAGACGTTCCCGTTGCTTTGTTTTTTAACAATCAGATTGAATTTGCGAGATTCTACTACGTTAAAACCAAAGCGTACAGATACGCCTTTTATGTATTATTTACCCCACCCTGCTAAATTCCCTGAGGGTTTCCAGCATGGACAAGATTTTGCAAATTTATGTAAAAAAAACAAAACTTAAGTAAGTGGCAAGAAATATTTTTATATTCAGGTCAATTAATAAACTAAATGTGAAATGAGACTGCGTAGCTGATGAGCTAACGGCGAATAAAACCATCCCGATGGCCATCGTGCCCTGTTCTCTAAAAAGCGCCTTAAAACCTCATAAATATACTGCTCAATCAAATCCTGCTTTGACTTTTTTCGTGCATTTCGATTATTGCGCCCAAAATCAGGGTTGCAAAAACCGCCTTTTTTGTAAGTTCGGAAATAGCAAAAGAGGGCGCCAAACTGTTAATTTTTGTAAAAATATCGCGAAATGCAGATTTGGAGATCGCCGAAAAATGATGTATATTTGCATAAAGGTTAAGGAGGGCAGCAGTGCCCCCCTTTTTTTGTGACCTTTCTCCTGAAAACTTCCTTTGAAAAAGGATTTTCTTCCTTTTAAGTAGGAAATTTTTCCTTTAAAGAAAAACGTTTTTCTTTTTAAGAAGGAAAAATTCGCGCTGTTTTCCGAAAAATTTTGTTAAATTCTCCAAGAATTTCTTAATAGAAGTTAAAGTTGTAAACTTTTTTACTTTTTGAGCGATATTAAGGGATGTTAAAAAAAACTTGACAACGATTTTGTCAAGTTTTTAGTAAACTAGTAGACGAGGTACGAGTAGACAAGATGGTCAGACTCGAACGCTTGTTTGCACGCTGACTTGCATTCCGCAAGGAAGTTGTTCTCTGTACTCTGTTCTTT
The DNA here is from genome assembly GCA_045632745.1 of Alloprevotella sp. Lineage (GTDB taxonomy): Bacteria > Bacteroidota > Bacteroidia > Bacteroidales > Bacteroidaceae > Alloprevotella. Next base: position 32,605 of record JAZQXH010000032.1, on the reverse strand, counting down.
GTACTCTTAAATGCTGCATAGACCTCATAACCTTAAAATAGTAAACGAGTAGACGAGGGACAAGTAGACAAGTGAGGTCGGACTCGAACGCTGGCTTGCACGCTGCATAGCCTTATAACCTTAAAACCTCACAACCTCACTTTAAAAACACTCTGTACTCTAAATAAAGTCCTCAATAATCATCCGTGGTTTCAAAAAATATAGTTTTAGTGAGTTAACTGCTATATTATTACCTTTTTTTTGTTAATTTTGTCAAATGTAATCGTTCTGCAGATTACGCACCTTTCTTCATATTAAACATTTAAGGTGGATATACCTATTCGCTTTGCAGAATAATTAAAGTTTAGCCAAGATATTTTTGTCAGGTCGAAAAAAGGAGCGTAGCAGGCTACACCAACCGATACGAGTGGCAAAAAAACGAGACGAAACTTTTATCTTACGACTAAAAGATATTAGACACTCACCATTATTAAAAATCCGTGGGACGAGTTGATGAGAACTCTGTTCGAATAATTAATAGTGCCCCACCTTAAAGTTGTACGCACACTATGAGAAAAGTGTTTACGACCCCCGAATTTAGAAATCAGCACGACTTCATATCCACACTGCCCGAACGCTTTGAGCGAGGCGAAGGAACAATCATATACAACGGGCGCAACCAATTGCGCGAATTCACAAACAACGGAGTGACGATGGTGGTCAAGGCCTTTTGCCTGCCGAAATTCATCAACCGCATCGTCTATGGTTTGCTACGCTCGTCGAAAGCGCAGCGCTCTTGCGAATATGCGCAGATGTTGCTTAAGCACAACATCCAAACGCCAGCCCCCATTGGATATGTAACAGAACGCAACGGACTGCTCTTCGGACGCAGTTACTACGTTTCGCTGAAGTCGGGTTTCACGCATAGTTTCTTCGACATCGTGATGCCCGACTTTGCCGAGCGCAAAAAGCACCTCGAAGCCGTAGCCATCACCACTGCACAGATGCACGAACACGGATTCCTCCACAAGGACTATTCGGGCGGAAACATTCTGCTCACCGAAATGGCTGACGGCACAGTGCGCGTAGAAATCATCGACCTGAACCGCATACAGTTTAAGAGCATCAGTCTGGAGGAAGGATGCAAAAACTTTGAACGCCTGCCGATGAACGACGACATCATTGACATCATTGCTCCTGCCTACGCTGCAATCCGAAATTTCGACGTCGAGCAATGCAAAGCCGCTCTCAAGGCTGCCAACACCTTCAAGATTTAATAACAACTCGACGAATTAACAGAACTCACCCTGAGCGAACTCCCATACACACGACACACCAATAGCACCACCTTATGAACTACGTCCTTAAAACGCTGCGTGCGTTGACCGAAGTCCACCGCTTCTTTTGTCCGCCTCGCAAACCTCGCCTCATCATGACGCTCCTCGTGAAAAACGAAGAGGCAATGATTGAGCGCAACTTGCAATTCCACAAACAAATGGGCGTGGATGGATTCATCGTGACGGACAACAACTCCTCGGACAACACAATGAACATTCTGGAAACCTATCGACAGAAGGGTTGGATTCTGGAAATCATTGAGGAAAAGGCCACCGGCTACGAACAAAAGCGATGGGTGGACCGCATGATAGAGAAGGCGAAGAATACGTATGGCGCAGACTGGGTCATCAATGCCGATGCCGACGAATTCTGGTACGCACACTCGGGCAGTCTCAAAAACGAACTCTCACAAACATCTGCCAACGTAGTGCGCTGTCCATGGCAAAACATGCTCCCCGAGGACGGAAAGCCCTTCTGGCAATGGACGCAATGCGTATGCCCCGTGCCCGACTATACTCCCTACGACCTATCGCCCTATGCTATCTACGAGCGTCGCAACAAAAAGGTGGCACACCGCACCGATGGATACATACAAATATCGATGGGAAACCACAAAGTGGCAATGCTGCCGCGCCACACCATCTGGAGCAAGGACATCGTCATATACCACTTCACCATACGCGGACGCCAACAATTCATCGACAAAATGGTGCAGGGCGGACGCGAACTCGAAAAACACGAGGGCAAACACGGCGGACGCCACTGGCGCTACTTCTACGAACTGTATAAGCAGGGAAAACTCGAACAGGAATACGAACGCGTCGTAGGACTCAACTCGTACGACCGCCTCCGCCAGGACGGATACATCAAGGACTGCACCTCACTCGAACAACTACAACAAGAATTCACTCCATGCGACTGATAAAAATGATTGGCGGAATGGGCAACCAAATGTTCATCTACGCCTTCTACCTGCAAATGCGCAAGCGCTTTGGCAACACGCGCATCGACCTTTCGGACATGATGCACTACAACGCCCACAATGGCTACGAACTCAACCGCGTGTTTGGCATCAAGGACAACGAATTTTGCATTCCCAAACCACTCAAGAAAATCATCGAAGCGCTATTCTTCAAAGTAATCCTCGAACGAAAGCAAAATCTCGAAACCATGGAGGCATTCACCAAGGATTATACCTATCCATGGCTCTACTTTAAGGGATTTTTCCAGTCGGAACGCTTTTTTAAGGACGTGGAAAACGAAGTGCGCCAAGCCTTTGCTTTCGACCTCGACAAAGCCAACTCCGCGAGCAAGGACCTCGCCAGCCGCATCAGCGCCGACCCCAATGCCGTAGCGCTCCACGTGCGCCGAGGCGACTACATGGACCCTAAATTCTACAAGCGCTATGGCACAGTGTGCAGCCTCGCCTACTTCCAGACTGCTGTAGAACAAATCCTCAATCGCGTACCGCAAGCCCACTTCTACGTATTCTCCGACGACATTGAGTGGGTGCGACAGAACATACGTTTGCCCCGCATCACCGTCGTTGACTGCAATCGCGGAAAGGACAGCTGGCAGGACATGATGCTCATGAGCATGTGCAAGCACAACATTATTTGCAACAGCACCTTCTCATGGTGGGGAGCATGGCTCAACAACAACCCCGAAAAAATCGTCATCGCTCCATCGCGATGGTTGGCAGACGTCGATATGCCCCATATTTTGCCTGCTTCATGGATTAAACTTTAAAACAACATGCAAACTTTTGACTACAAAGTTTCGGTAATCGTCCCTATATACAAAGCTGAAAAATACCTGCGCCGCTGCTTAGACACCTTAGTCGGTCAAACTTTGAAAGACATAGAAGTTCTGCTCATCAACGACGGTAGTCCCGACAACAGCGGTGACATCTGCGAAGAATATGCTGCAAAGCACCCCAGGACATTCAAGGTGTTCCACAATCAGAACCAGGGAGTTAGCGCTTCCCGACAATTTGGCATCAACCATGCCCAAGGCGAATACAGCATACATGCCGACCCCGACGACTGGGTAGAGCCCACCATGCTCGAAGAACTCTACTCGAAGGCCAAAGCCGACGATGCCGACATGGTCATCTGCGACTTCTACGAGGAAAAAAAATCCAAAACTACCTACGCTTGTCAGCGCCCCAACAATCCGGAGGCAAAAAGTGTGCTGAAAGAAATGTTCACCCACCTGCACGGAAGTTGCTGGAACAAACTCGTACGCCATCGCTTGTATAAGGAACTAAGCGTGGAATTTCCAAAGGGTTTCTCGTGCTTTGAAGACCTGTATGTCATTACAAGTTTGCTACGACACGATATAAAAATATCGTATCTTCCCAAAGCCTTTTATCATTACGACAAATCGATAAACGCAAACTCCATCGTCAGGAAGTACACCTTGAAGAGCTACCACGAGGACATGCAAATGTTCGAAACCTACCGCCAGCATGCCGAAACACTCGGAGCTGCAAAGGACGACTGCCTGCACACTATTTCAGCCCACCTGATTGCTCGCGCCTTCAACAGCCTTGTCTTCGACAGCAAAGCATTCAAAGAAAACTTCCAATCCTTCATTCCGCTCCTCGAAAGCAATCCACGACTAAAGTCCGGCAGAAAACGAAAATTCATCCTCTCCTGCAAAGGCTACTACTACCTTTATCGCTACCCCATGCTACTGCTACACCTACTCAAGCACATCGGAAGAAAGTAGCAAGCACCTTTGCAATACATCAAACTATTTATGAAAATCATACACATAGAATCGGGACTTGGAAACCAAATGCTGAGTTATTGCGAATACCTCGCAATGAAGAAAGCCAACCCCAACGACGACTGCTACATAGAAACCATCATCTTCGACATCAAAGAGTGTAACGAAGTCATCAATCAGTGGAACGGATACGAGTTGGACCGAATTTTCAATATCAACGCACCCAACATCAAAGACCTGCTCACTCCACAGCAATGGGAAAACATGTTGGCAGACATTCGCAAAACAAACTTCTGGAACAAAGAGTGGAACTACCCCATCTATTTTCCACAAGTGTTCAAAAAATATGGCATCAACGTAACGGACACACACTGCGATTTTGAGAAAAAGAAAATCATCACGAAATCATCGCCCCAGCCAGGAACACTGCGCCACTTTTTAAAACACTCCTACGTCTCAGCCTATTGGAAGCACTGGACACAACAGTTGCGACTGCAAAAACTTATCAATAAATTAGACTACACAAAAGAATTATTTATTGAGTCGAACGAGGATCTCTTTGCCGGTCAGAAACTCTTCTTCAAACATCGCAACAGTGGCATCGAACGCATTGAGAAGGAAATCAGACAAAGCTTTACGTTTCCAGCCATCACCGACCCCGCTAACAGCAACATAGCCGCCACCATCCGGCAATGCGAAGCCGTAGCCATCCATGTGCGCAGAGGAGATATGCTCAACGCCAACCTTTACTGCTATCGCAACGGCTACTTCAAGCGAGCACTCAATTATATTAAGAAACACGTTGACCAGCCCCATTTCTTCATCTTCTGCGACCCCGACACCACGCAGTGGACTCAGGAAAACGCAAAACAGTTAGGCCTCAACATGCAAACGGACCGCATACACTTCGTTGACTGGAACAAAGGTGACGAAAGTTATCGGGACATGCAATTAATGAGTATGTGCAAACATGCCGTGATTACAAACAGTTCGTTCGGATGGTGGGGAGCATGGTTGATAGAGAATCCCAACAAAATCACTTGTTCGCCCGACTATCATATCAACACGACACACACATTTTAGGGTGTATAGGTCAATCCACCCCTCGAAAAAAAACGATACTTTACAACATTTAAAAAAGGACACGCCCTGACAGAAGAGAAAGGCGTGTCCTTCGTTTTTTTTATCCTGTTTCTTTGACAACAAACAGGTCGATTTTTACATCTCAAAACTATAGAGCAAACAACTTAAAAAGGTTGCTGCCCGGAAAGGCGTAAATACTTTTCAGCCACAAGGAACTGAATCAGATTTTCGCGCTCCTTATCGAAGAACTGCTCGACATAAGCATGCGCATTGTCGATAATGCGTTGTGCCTCCTCCGGATGGGCGATATAATAATTCATTCGTTCTTCCAGGTCCGACAAATCGGGCTTGATTTCCACGTAATGCACGTTTGGTTCGAGTCGTCCCTCCATAAACCATGTTTCACACGTAGGGCGAGGCATTACGGCAAGGCTATTCGAGGACATCACCCACTTCAAATTCGTAGCAACATCGTTGCCTTCGAGCGCCATAATAAATTTATAATCCAGATGCTCACGAATTGTCTTCTTCGGGCGTTTCCATTCGGGATTCACTTCTTCATTGCCCACCACTCCGCAGTCGCACATCGGATGATTGTAATACATCTCAAGAAACTGCGTGCGCTGACGACTCCAGCGAATCTTGCCACGAAAAATCACCTTGTCCATCTTTTCTGTCCAGCGTTTTGAATCGTTGACAAACATAAAGTGGCGCCACTTATCCAACTTCAGCAACACAGAACTTTGGTTTGTATCGCTCAGCAAGCGACTCTTCACAAAAGCCGGAGCCTTAGGAGTGAAATAAACGTCGCCCGGAACATAAGCGGCTCTGCACGACTGACGAAACCAACGAATCGCATCGCGAAAATCAAAATAATAGGCTGAGTGGAACGTTTTCAACTTAAATTTATCCACCCTGTCCAAGAAATGATAAACCCCACCGAAACGCTCATACCAAACTTCGTTGGGCAACGTAAAAGGAGCATTCAACTTATTGTAATAATTCACACGTTCAAGAATATAATCCCTGTCAGGACGTTGCGACAACGATTTCAGCATACGCTTTGCCAGCGAACGATTAATAAATCCCGGCACTAAATTCTTCAACATGCTACAAGCATAGTAACTACCCTTAGAAGGTTTACCGCTTGTCAATCTATACTTTAAAGATTTCAACATACTTGTTCTTATTTTCGGAAACAAAGGTATATTTTTCTTTCTTACGCACAAAATAATCTATCTTGTTTTTATTGCACGCACACAATATATTTACAATTTACCGTACCTTAAACAACAATCACCCGTATACTCCGAACATTATCAACCCGTCGTTTTCTATAATTATTGACAAGTTGAAAAAACAAAGTTTACACTTTAACAATAAAAAAACATTTTTTTCGCAAAAAACACGACCAAAGACTTGCCATTTCAAAAATAGTTTGTAACTTTGCATCGCTTTCGGAAACAAAGCTAACCGTTAAAGCTAACACGGTGCCCGTAGTTCAGTTGGTTAGAGCGTCAGATTGTGGTTCTGAATGTCGTGGGTTCGAGTCCCATCGGGCACCCAAAGGAGAGGCTACGCCTCTCCTTTTTTGTTTTCTAAAATCGGTTAAGCTCAAATAACATTACACAATATGGCACAGATGAAACTGATTTCTTTGGATGAGGCTTTGGATTCCCACTTTGGTAAGCGAGGCACACCAAGAAGGAAGCAACACGAAGCGGAGGTTGCTGAGGCTATCCATGCGTACCGAATTGGCGAGGCAATCAAGAAGGCAAGAGAACAACAGAACTTGACGCAGGCAGAACTCGGAGAGCGCATTGGAGTAGGCAAAGCGCAAATTTCAAGATTAGAACGTGGATGTAGTATTACAATCCCTACAATGAGCAGAGTTTTCAAAGCCTTGGGTATCGCAACTGCGGTATTAGAACTCAACGGATTTGGCAAGGTGGAATTATGGTAATCTGCCTTAGCAAGTGAAAATTCTGCGTAAATTCTATATTACAAAATTATAAATAACTGATTATCAATATAGGTAATAGCCCCATCGGGCACCCAAAGGAGAGGTTATTCCTCTCCTTTTTTGTTGTCTGAAACTGCTTAAATTCATTACCCAACAACAAATACTACACAAGGCGCTGTGTCATAACGAGCAAACTGCTGCGTTGCTTCTCAATTTCGGATTTGGTCATGTACTTCAGTACACTCCCTTCATCCTCAATTTCAACGCCTTGCATTTTACTCACTCTAAAACAACTTAAGAGGGTGTGCCAAAATTTAGCATTTTGACACACCCTCTTGGTTGCTTTATTGACGGCAGAGAGAACGGGCCTACCGATTGTCATTGTAGAAAGCGAAGAATGCCTGCTTTATCTCATTGCGCACGCGGCGAAATTCGCTCATTACATAGTCGCTACTACCCTCAACCTCAGAAGGGTCGTCGAACCCAATGTGCAAAAGTTTGCCCACCTTGCCAACAAAAACGGGGCACGACTCATTAGCTCCGCCACAAACGGTAATGACATAGTCCCACGCCTCACTTAAGTAAACTTCCACACTCTTAGGCGTATGCGAAGAAAGGTCAATGCCCACTTCCTGCATCACTTCAACCGCACGCGGATTTACTTGCTGCGCAGGACGCGTGCCTGCTGAGTGCACTTCCCAATCGGGAGCAAACGACTGCAAAAAACCGTGTGCCATCTGACTACGGCAACTATTGCCGGTGCATAAAATCAAAACTCTCATAATATCCAATTAAATAAATAACCTGACAGAATAATTAATATTGTGACTACGCCAAAGAATATACCGATAAGGCGCCACGTCATCACTTTCTTGAGCATCGTAGCTTCGGGAATGGAGAGCCCGATGATGGACATCATAAAGGCGATAGCAGTGCCGAGCGGAATTCCCTTGGCTACAAAAACCTCGATAATGGGCACGATACCTGCTGCATTCGCATAGACAGGAGCGGCAAGTACAACGGCAAGCGGCACGCTCCACCAGTTTTCAGCCGAAAGAAACTGCTCAAAGAAGCCCTCAGGCACATAACCGTGCATCGTTGCGCCGATTCCGATTCCGATAAGAATATACATCAACACACCGCGCACAATGCCCCACGACTCGCGTATAATAACTGGCAACCGATTAAGGAAAGGCGTCCTCGCTACCTCCCACTGCGCTGTCTGCGCTGTGGACTGCGCCTGCGCAGACCTCACCCACTCGCTCAAATAGCGTTCAAGGCGCATTCTACTCAGGATATAGCCTGCTATCATTGATAGCACCGTACCGCTTACGACATAGATGAGCGTAGCTTTTACGCCAAACGAACCAAGAAACATTGCCACCGCCACTTCGCTCACCAAAGGCGACGCGATGAGAAATGTAAGCGTCACACCCAACGGAATGCCACCCCTGACGAAACCAATAAACAACGGCACCGAAGAACAGGAGCAGAAAGGAGTAATGCCACCAAATATAGCCGCAAGAAGATAGTCCAAACCATAAAGTCGATGCGTAGCAAGATACCGGCGCAAGCGCTCTATTGGAAAATAGGCATTGACGATGCCCATCACAAAACTGATGCTGAAAAGCAGTACAATGATTTTAATGCTATCGTAGAAGAAGAAGTTGACAGTAACTCCCAAAGAGGTTGTAACATCCAGTCCGAAAATGCCATAAACCAACCAGTCGGCAAACCTTTGTATCATACGCCTAAAATTTCTTTAACCTCCTTCGCGCTCGGCACAACCCCTTTTAATTTCACCACTCCGTCAACGACCACTGCCGGCGTAGAAAGAATGTTGTAACGCATCATCTCCATAATATCGTCAACCTTCGTGAGGGTAACATCAAGGTGATTCTCCTTGACTACTCGCTCAACGACTGCATAGGTTGCTTTACACTTGGCACAACCTGGGCCCAAAACTTTTACTTCCATGATTTTTTTAAAATAAATTGTGATACAATAATATATTCCGATTCCTATGAAAAGTATGCCCACACCTCTGTTGAGCCACTGCCGGAGCGCTTGCATCCTGCCATAGAAGACTCCGATTCGTTCGGCACTAAACGCCAATATCCACGCCACAATGAGCACAGGCAGAGCGGTAGCAACTGCAAAGAGTGCCGGTAGCAAATAGCCCATCGGGGTTGTCACAGACAGCGGAATGAGCATTCCGAAATAGAGCACACCACTCGTAGGGCAAAAAGCCAATGCAAACAACACCCCTAAAAGAAAAGCCCCTACTCCGCCCCGACGAGCAAATCTTTCACCCCCATTGCTAAAACCAAACGACTTGAGAGGCAAGCGGTCACCCCAGAGCATCAATAAACCGACGAGCAACAAAACTGGCCCCAACACACGCTCGCCATACGCTGCAATGATATGCTGAATACCCAAGATGCTGTTTCCACCGCGCAAGAGGGCGATGAGCAAAATCCCAAGAAAACTGTAGACCATCGTACGTCCTAAAGTGTAGAGGAAACCATTTATAAATATTCCTCGGCGATTTCCGATGTGCTTCCCGATGTAGCCAATCGCAGCTATATTGGTAGCCAGCGGACAAGGCGACAGCGCTGTAAGCAACCCCAACAACAATGCCGTAACAGCAGGCATTGAAGAACTATCCAACAAAGATTGTAACCACTCCATACACTTAATTATCAAGCATCGTATTCAACCGAGCGGACAACTCGGACTTAAACCTTTCGGGCGCTGTGCGGGCACTTCCGAAAGCCAACTCCGTGAGATTCAGAACCGTTTCCCTTCCTCCCTTGTTGTAATCAACGAGTATGAGCGCAGACCATGCCACCTCATATTTTTTGGCAAGCACAACCTCCTCGGCGATGTCAACCGAACGAAAGACCAGATTGCCGCGCTTCTGCTCCTCAGCATAAACCGTCTCTACCAAATCTCGCGCATGTTCCTCGATGGCCAAACAAGTGACGCAACGCCTTGCGCCATGAAAGTAGAGCACTTCTACAACATCCGACTTAGTCGACACACACTGACTCTCAACTCGCCCCTTGTCCACACTCTTTGAGCAAGACGTGAGCGCCGAGCATAGAATAAACGTCAATAAAACTCTTTTCATACAGATATAATAAGATTAGTTTGTAATTCGTAAACTTACGAACATTGATTCTAAAAAAAGAGGTTGTTAATCACAACAACCCTCTTTCTTGCACGCACAATGGTCGAAAAACTCGCCAAAAATTCCACGTGCGAGGTGCCAATTCTCACGATTGATACAATACTTCACCTTGGGGGGCTCGACTTCTCCTTGAATCAGTCCAGCCTCCTTAAGTTCCTTTAGATGCTGAGAAACTGTAGCTTTCGCTATGGGTAGTTCGTCATTGATGTCGCCAAAGTAGCACGCTTCCTGTTTCGCCAAAAACTGCAAAATTGCAATGCGCGCAGGATGCCCCATCGCCTTGGCGAATCGTGCTAAGAGTTCTTGCTTAATAGAGTAATCTTTATTTGCCATTGTGCAAAGATATTATCATTTTTGTTCGCAAAATTACGAACTTCATTCGAATCACAAAAATAAATCCAGTATTTTTTTTGTATTCACATATAAATTTTATTCAAGTTTCGCAAGTGCTCAACTTGTTAAGTTATTAGGTCTTAAGGTTATAAGGTTCTAAGGTTCTAAGGTTTCCGTGCGGAATGCATACCAGCGTGCAAACATGCGTTCGAGTCAAACCTTCTCGTCTACTCGTTTACTTGTTTACTCATCTACCATCTACGAAATTTTGCAAAATTTCGTAGATACTTTTTTTTAACATCCGTTAACATCGCTCAAAAAGTAAAAAAGTTTAAAACTTTAACTTCTGTTAAGAAAAACTTAGGAAGTTTAACAAAATTTTTCGGAAAATCGAGCAATTTTTTCCTTCTTAAAAAGAAATACGTTTTTCTTAAAAGGAAAAATTTCCTACTTAAAAAGAAGAAAATCCTTCTTCAAAGGAAGTTTTCAGGAGAAAGGTCACAAAAAAAGGAGGGCAACACTGCCCTCCATCATCTTTATGCAAATATACATCATTTTTCGGCGATCTCCAAATCTGCATTTCGCGCTGTTTTTACAAAAGTTAACAATTTCACCCCTATCTTTGCTATTTCATAACTTACAAAAATGGCTTTTTTTTTGCAAGTCAAATTTTAGAGGCAAAAATCGAAATGCACGAAAATTATCAAAGCAAGATTTGATGGAATAGTATATTTATGAGGTTCATGGCGTTTTTAAGAGTACAGAATACAACTGATAGAGTACAGAGTACAACTGCTGTGCAGTGTGCAAGCAAGCGTTCGACTCTAACTTTACTTGTCTACTCGTACCTATCAACTCGTCTACTAATAAAATACAGAGTACAACAAACCATCCAGATGGTCTATCATCTCTCAATTCCCACCTCTCATCTCTCACCCTCATCTCTCCGCTACAACGCCCTGAACGTACCTGCTCATTTGCTCAACCGACATGCCGCGCCTGTCGGCGTAGTCCGAAAGTTGTTCAGCGGTTATCACTCCTACGGAGAAATATGCAGCCTGCGGATGTGCAAAGATAAGTCCCGAAACGGAGGCATGGGGCAACATCATACCGCTAGATGTGAGCGAAATGCCGAGGTCGGAAAAGCACAAAAGTTTGTCGAACTCGAAATTCAAACTCATGTCGGGCAAGCAAGGATAGCCCACCGCAGGACGAATGCCCACACGGGGCGCAGCTTTGCCGCATGCCCACTCTTTATTATATATGTCCGTATGGATTTGCTCTGCTGCAGCTTCAGCCAAACGGTCGGCGAGCGTTTGGAGGAGCATACGTTGATAATCGTCCGCCCCACTCCGGAAAGCCGAAACATCGACCGAGGTGGCAAAGATGCCAATGCGGTTGCCCACAGGATGGGCGCACCACTGCGGAGCTACATAATCGGAAAGACAGCGGCAAACGTCGCCCTCACTCCCCACCACTTGCTGACGCAAACAGGGAATACGAACCGCGCTGCCTGCAACTTCGACCCAAATATCATCGCCACGGCTCACGGCATCCACGACCATCGCCTTTGCCCTGACGAGCAAACCGCGAGTTTCAAGGTCGTTCAAGGTGCTCATGGCTTCGTCGAGCAACTCGCGTGCTTCGCTCGAAGCCGCAGCATCGCCCTTCAAGCCCCAAGCGTGGAGGAAGTGGAGCCAACTTATGAGCGGACGGAGCGATGTGGGCGTGTAGGTTTCGATTAGCGTCATGCTCGCTCAAAACTTACTGCTTCGCCCATGGGGGCATCGCTGACAATGGCGCCGTCTTTGTAAACCGCCTTGCCGTTGCAATAGGTGCTCACCACCTTCCAGTCGAACGTGCGACCTTCGAGCGGACTCCACTTGCATTTGCTCTCAACGTCGGCAGCACTGAGCGTCCATTGCGCATCGGGGCGCACCATTACAAAGTCGGCCTTATAACCCGGACGCAGGTAGCCGCGCTCGGCGATGCTGAATCGCTGCGCCGGATGGTGGCAAGCCAGCGCTACGAGGCGCTCCAGCGTCAGCACACCTTCGTTCACCAACTGCAAGAGCGACACGAGCGAAAATTGCACCATCGGCATACCCGAAACAGCCTTTGCAGCGCCGCCTTGCTTTTCAGTAATGAGATGGGGCGCGTGGTCAGTGCCGATGGTGAAAATTCTTCCATCGGAAAGGGCTGCGCGCAGAGCGACTCTGTGGTGCTCGCCCTTCACAGCAGGATTACACTTAATGCGGGCACCAAGCGTTGCGTAGTCGGCGTCAATAAATACGAGGTGGGGCACGCACACTTCAGCCGTGATATTGGCGCTTTCGGCGTCGAAAAGTTGGAGTTCGTCGGCGGTAGTGAGGTGCGCCACGTGCAACTGCGCGCCATATTCGCGGGCAAGGTCAACAGCCAGCTTTGTTGACAGATAGCAAGCCTCAGCCGAACGAATTTCGGGGTGGAGTTCCACTGCCGGGTCGTCGCCATGCGCTGCTTTCGCTGCTGTCATGTTGGCATTGATGGTGTTCGTGTCCTCGCAGTGCGTCATGATGGGCAGTTGGGCTGACTGAAACAGTTTTCGGAGCGCCTCTTCTTGATCGACAAGCATATTGCCTGTTGACGAACCCATGAATAGTTTGATGCCACACACCTTTGTAGCGTCGAGCTGCTGAAGCACATCGATATTGTCGTTCGTAGCTCCGAAGAACACGCCGTAGTTCACGCAGCACTGCGCGGCAAACAAGTCCATCTTCTCAGCATAAGCATCGAGCGTAGTTGTTTGTGGCACAGTGTTGGGCATGTCGAAAACGGTCGTCACGCCCCCAGCTGCAGCCGCACGACTTTCGTGCAGAATGTCGGCTTTGTGCGTAAGTCCCGGCTCACGAAAATGCACGTGGCAGTCAATCAACCCCGGAAGCAAATAGAGTCCCGTAGCGTCAATCGTCTCGTCAGCAGCAATGGTTGCGACCTCGACATCTTCAACAAACTTTGAAATCTTATCGCCCTCAACGAGCATGTTGCCCACAAATTGCTTGCCTTCGTTCACGATGGTGGCATGCAGAATAAGCGTTGTATGTGACATAATCTAAGGTTTCTTTCCTGAAATTAATAATTCATGAATCAAAAAAAAGCGGCCACCAAGCCCCGACATCAAGAGTCGTAGCCTGGGCCGCAAAACTTTTATAATACAGCAACACGGTGGCTGCTACTTACGAGGCTTGATTTTCCCAAACATCGATGCCAATCGCAACTTCACCACGCCAAAGAGCGCTTCGCCAAAGATGCCGCCACTCATTTTGCTGGTTCCCAATTCGCGATTCACAAAGATTACGGGCACTTCCTTAATCTTAAATCCGAGTTTGTAGGCTGTGAACTTCATTTCGATCTGAAAAGCGTAGCCCTTAAAGCGGATAGCGTCGAGGTCAATCGTTTCGAGCACCTTACGACGGTAGCACTTGAAGCCGGCGGTTGTGTCGTTAACCGGAATACCCGTGATAAGCTGCACGTACTTTGAAGCATAGTAACTCATCAACACGCGCCCCATGGGCCAGTTCACGACATTTACACCCGTAATGTAGCGCGAGCCAATGGCAACGTCGTAACCCTCGTCTCGAACGGCTTTGAGCAAACGGGGAACGTCCTTCGGGTCGTGACTGAAGTCGGCATCCATCTCGAAGATGTAGTCGTACTGCTGCGCCACCGCCCACTTAAAGCCGGTGATGTAGGCCGTACCGAGTCCCAACTTACCCTTGCGCTCGATGATGTGGAGGCGGTCCTTGAAGTCCGTCGCCATCAGGCGTTTCACGATGTCAGCCGTACCGTCGGGCGAGCCATCTTCGATTACAAGGATGTCAAACCCATCCTCCAGCGCCATGACGGCACGGATGATTGCCTCGATGTTTTCCTTCTCATTATAAGTAGGGATAATTACTACACTTTTTCCTGGTTGCATAAATTTAGTCAAAAAAAATTAGGGAAGTCAACGATGTATAAAAGTCGCTCTGCAAAGCGCTCTTTGCAATTCGTACGCACAAATCGCTCAGCAAAGACAGCATTTATTCTGCAAATGTAATAAAATAGAACGACACAAACTCTTTGTTGCTTGAAATCTTTCGCAGCAAACAAAGAAATTCCTTAACTTTGCCCCGTAATACAACTAAAAAATAAAAAACTCAACTATCTATGAAGAAAATTCTCTCCGCTCTGACACTTTGCGCTGCAACGCTCACCGCTACAGCTCAGCAGTACACCATCGAAGGTACAGCCCCCGAGGGAGTATTGAAAGTGTTCATCAAAAATTTTGAATCAAAGTCCGTTGACTCCACATTCGTTTCGCAAGGCAAATTTTCGTTCAAAGGCGACGCTGAAGGAAAACTGTTTGCACAAGTTTACACCGACGACCGTCGCGACGTCTATGTCGTACTCGACGGAAACGTAAACATCAACTTTGCGGACGCCACCGTCACCGGTTCGGAGGACAACAACCTTATGAGTCAATGGAAAAAGCGTCTTGAGACCAACGAAGCAGAGATAAAGTCTATCATGCAGCAGTATCAGGCAAAGAAGCAAGCCGGTGAGTCCGACGAAGCACTGAAGCCCCTCATCGAACGCTACAATGCGCTTTCGGCAGAAACGAGCAAGAATGTCATCACACTCTGCGAAACATATCCTAACCTTAAGTTTCCTGCCTTGTATCTCGCCTTCTACGCCTCAAACCTCGACCGCGAAGAAGTCGTACGCATTGCCGACATGAAGCCTGCTTACCTCGACCTCTCGCTCGTTGCGCGCCTCAAGGGATACATCAACGGTTGGCGCAGTCAGAAGCCCGGCGCAATGGTTCAGAACTTCGCAATGGCAGATACGACTGGAACTGTTCGCCAACTCACGGACTTTGTAGGAAAGGGCAAGTACGTGCTCGTAGATTTCTGGGCAAGCTGGTGTGGTCCTTGTCGCAAAGAAATTCCGGGTGTGAAGGAGGCTTACGAAATGTATAAAGACAAGGGATTCGACATCGTAGGCGTTTCGCTCGACAACAACAAGAAAGCTTGGGTGGGCGCAATCGAAAAATATGCGCTCCCCTGGCACCATATCTCCGACCTCAAGGGCTGGCAATGCGAGGGCGCTGCGCTCTACGGAGTAAATGCCATCCCAGCAACCCTTCTTTTCGACCCCGAAGGCAAGATTGTCGCTTCGGGACTTAATGCCGAAACGCTGAAACAAAAGCTCGCTGAAATTTTTAAGCAATAAAAAAGAAAGGTCCTTAAATTCTTTAGCAACTCTATCAGCACTAAGGATTTTAAGGACCTTTGTTCTTCTTAGAACTCAAAATTAACCTTTAAACTCATACCTCACAACTATGCAAACATTCTTGAAAAGCGCAGCCGTACGCGCGCTGCTCATCCTGCTCATGGGGATTGGCTTGATTGCCTACGCCGACATTGCACCGACAATGATTGTACGCGCCCTTGGGTTGCTCTTCATCATCCCGGGACTGGTAACAACACTCAGTGCCTTCGCTTCAAAACCTTCGGGAGCGCCGATGTTGCCCTCCGTCGTTGGGGGCGGCAGCATCTTCTTCGGCGTCATCCTGCTGTTGCTGCCCGGTCTGTTCGTCGGCATACTGATGTACTTGCTGGCAGCGTTGATTATATTGGTAAGCGGAATGCAGTTGTTGCGATTAATCCAAATGTTGCGCGAAGGGATGAGCGTCAATATCTTCTACTTCGTCTTTCCGATTGCAACGCTCATCGCAGGTATTTACATCCTCGCCTACCCTAACGAAACGGCCAGTCTGCCTTTCGTCATCATGGGTTATGCAGCAACGATATATGCTGTATGCGAACTCGTTTTGATTCTAAAAGCTTACTTCTACCACCGCTCTTTGCGCAAGGCACAACAGGCAACGCAGGCTGAAGCCCACCCTACTCCCGATGTTCAAGAATCTGCGACTGACGAAGCCGAAGTCGAGTTGCTTATTCAAGATGATGAACAAAAAAATGTTTGATTTTATGACAAACAAAATTCATTTTCAATGTGATTACACCGAAGGCGCTCACCCTGCAATCCTCGAACGCCTCATTACAACAAACATGGAGCAAACCGTGGGCTACGGTGAGGATGCTTACTGCGACGCAGCGCGCGATAAGATTCGCCAGGCTTGCGGCAATACCGACCTCGACGTTCACTTCTTAGTGGGCGGCACGCAGACCAATGCCACCGTCATCTCTCATTCGCTACGTCCCTTCGAAGGAGTGCTTGCAGCCGAAACGGCGCACATCGCCGTGCACGAAACTGGTGCCATCGAACACGCGGGCCACAAGGTGCTGACACTGCCCACAACCGACGGAAAAATTACTGCCGAACAAGTGAGCGACGCAATGGAAACCCACCTTAACGACAGCAGTTTTGAGCACACAGTGCGCCCCGCAATGGTGTATATATCGTTCCCCACAGAGTTGGGCACCATCTATTCGAAAGCCGAACTCACGGCACTGCGCACGACGTGCGACAAATACGGACTGATCCTCTTCCTCGATGGTGCGCGACTCGGCTACGGACTCGCAGCAAACTCGTGCGACGTAACAATGTCGGACATTGCTCGCCTGACGGACGTCTTCTACATCGGCGGAACAAAGGTTGGCGCACTGTTTGGCGAAGCCGTTGTCATCAGTTGCCCTCAAATCAAATATCTCTTCCGCTATAGCATCAAGCAAGGCGGCGGTATGCTCGCCAAGGGAAGACTGCTCGGTTTACAGTTCGACACACTCTTCACCGACAACCTCTACGGTGAAATTTCAGCACACGCTATCAAGTGCGCCATGCAAATTCAGGCTACCCTCATTGGCTGCAGAGTGCCCTTCCTCGTAGAAACCGACACCAACCAACTCTTCCCCATCCTACCCAACGCTTGGCTGGAAGAAATCGGCAAACGTTTCCAACTCTCCTATTGGCAAAAAATCAATGACGCCCACTCCGCCGTGCGCATCTGCACCAGCTGGGCAACCAAACATGAGAATGTCGAAGCACTCATCCAGACGTTGTGCCAACTCAATGCGCAACAGTAAGCCAGAGTTCACACATTGAACCTACACACGCAAACATCCTCCAGACCCTACGCCGGTAGAGTTTGGAGGATGTTGCGTTATATTATATGTATGTATGCGTCTTAGTCGTTCGCAAGAATTGCGTCAGCGAGCGCTTCCAATGCCTGAACGTCTTCCGCCTTCATGCATCCGCGAATCGTCACCTTTGGCGCAACGATGTCAATGTTCTTCATCTGCGCAAGCATGTCGTGCATCACGCGACCCGCACATGGTGCCCACGAACCGTTTTCGACAATGCCCACACGGCGATTTTGGTAACTCTTAATCTTAAGGTGGTGGAGGAAATCGTGCATGGGCGGAAATACACTTGCATCGTAGCTTGCAGCACACACCACCATGTGGCTGTACTTAAAGGCATCCTCACCCGCCTCTGCCATGTCGTCGCGCGAGAGGTCCGCCACCGCCACTTTCTTTGCCCCCTTCTGACGCAGGATTTCAGCCAACTGCTTTGCAGCCACAGCTGTGTTACCATGAATCGAAGCATAGGCTACGAATACGCCCTCCGCCTCGGGAGCATAGCGACTCCAGGTATCATAAAGTCCGATGTAGTAGCCCAAATCTTCCTTCAACACAGGACCATGCAAGGGGCAAATCGTTTGAATGTCGAGCGTAGCCGCCTTCTTGAGCAATGCCTGCACCTGTGCGCCATACTTACCGCAAATATTAAAGTAGTAACGACGCGCTTCGCAAGCCCACTCATCCTCGTGCGCAAGGGCGCCAAACTTACCAAAACCGTCAGCCGAGAAGAGCACGCGCTCCTTTGCATCGTACGTCACCATCACTTCGGGCCAGTGCACCATCGGCGCATGGAAGAACTGCAAAGTTCTGCTGCCCAACGACAAAGTGTCGCCCTCCTCGACAGCAATGCAACGTGGCGCAAGGTCCACCTTGTCGAAGAACAAGGGAAGCATCGTTATCGCCTTGGGGGTAGCTACAATCTGAAGGTTTGGGAAACGCTCCGCCACTTCGGCAATGAGTCCGGCGTGGTCGGGTTCCATGTGTTGCACGATGAGATAATCAGGCTGCTTTCCTGCCAATACTTCCTGAAGATTCGCCCACCAAGCTGCGGCCTTGCGACGGTCAACTGTGTCGAGAATCGCAATTTTCTCGTCGAAGATGACATAGGAATTGTAGGAAATTCCGTCGGGCACAATGTATTGGCTTTCGAACAAATCGATATCCGTATCGTCAACGCCGATATATTTAATAGTGTCTGAGATTTTAAGGTCTGTCATAATTAAATCTGGTTTAGTAAATAATAAGAATTAAAAGGGAACGCAGCACGCACGTTCGCCCTTTTTTCTTCAAAATGCAAATTTAAACAAATTCTGAAAAACAAAACGCAAGAAGCAACCCTCTTTTTTTCAGAAACAAAACAAAATTCCCTCCTGTCTTCTGATATTGACAAGAGGGAATTTGTTTAATAAACGAGTTTGTAAAGTCAAACTATACGTTCTGCTTTACTTGATTTTCAACGTTCCGTTTTCAATATAGAGTCCCTTTGCAGGCGCTCCCTTGAGCTGACGTCCCATGAGGTCGTAGTAAGAACGAGCGTTCTTCTCAGCAGGAACCACTACGCTTTCAACAGAAGTGGGCAACTCGCCAAACACCTTGAGCATAAAGGCTACATAAGCATCCTGCAATTGTGCAAACTGCTCTTCTGTTGCCTCAGAAGGAAGGGGCTGCATTGCTGCCATAAGCGCTTCGGCTTCTGCATCCGCTTTTTTAATCACCCAATATTTCTGAATGTTGAAAAGTTGCAATTCTCCGATGTGGAAATAACCGCGCGAACTACCTTCGCCACCCGTAGTCTTCAATTCCACAAGTTGAATAGCCTTTGTTGATTCAGGAATAGAGAACTTACGAACGATTGTTTCCGAACTGCTTGCGTAAGGCAAATCGAGGTCAGTTACTTCTACTACCGACGCGTCGGCAAGCACAGCCTTGATGCGCGCTTTTGTAAGGTGGTCGGCAGTAGCATTGCTACGACGACCAAAGCTAAGACTTACAGCACTGATGGGCTTTTCGGGCAAAGCTATCTGGATGTAGTGAAGACCATCTGCTACATTTCCTCCCTTCCATGTAGAGTGCCAGAAAGTAGCCAGATTGCCATCAAGCAAATTATTGATAGAACCTTCAGCTGTTTCTGTATAAGGCGAAGAGAACTGCGAACTTGAAGTAATGAGTTTTTCGCCTACACCACAAGAGTCCAACGCTTCAGTAGCAAGGTGCTTGAACTTTTCAAATTTTTCAGCCAACGCTGTGCCTTCCAATGGCAAACTTGACTTATCCTTGTTCCATGCTGGCACAATTTCGTAGATATGAGGAGGCTGAGCACCGTCCCATGCGATTGAGAAAGAAGTTTCGCCTTCTTCAAGAGGAACTATCTGAACGCCGTTTTCACCATAGATAGCGAGCGACGCTGCTGCATGGTGGTTGTAGAAGCGATAAGTAACGGGACTCGTTGCAGTTTCAGGAATGCGTGTAAGCGCTGAACCGTCGAGCAATTCGTTGACAACATTGCCGGCACCATCCTCACAAACAGGAATTGAAACATTCTTGAGGTACTGCTTGTTGACTTCGATTTCGCAAAGACGCATCCACTTTGCAGTATTTGCTTCGGTGATGCGCACACGCACATAGCGCGCCTTTTTCTGTGCACCGTTGAAGTCGCAATAAACAGCATTGTCGTTCAGCACTACATTCTTCTCAGAAGAAATTGTCCAGTCCGACGCTGACGTACCCATAATGCGAAGCGTAGTCCATGTTTTTCCGTTTGCAGAATACTGCACACGCGCCTTTGTGGGGTGGTCGCCATTTGTAGTACCAAACACTACTCGCACATCCTGGAGCACTACGGTTTCGCCCAAATCCAGCACGTAGTCATCGCTGGTTTGCTGATTGCGATTGAGGCTCATCCAAGTGTTGTAGTCACCGTCGATAATAAGGTTTGCACCGTGGTTTTCATAGATAGCACCTTCGGGCACAGTCACAGCTACCGGTTTCACCGCCTTGGGGAAATCGAGTACGAGCGATGCGTCGGTCAATGCAAAATCACGAACACCTGCGTCGGTTGCGTTGAGCAACACGATGTACTTAATCGTATCAGCGAGTACGCTCTCAACAGTTGTAATAGGTGTCCACTGCTTACCGTCGCAGCTATACTGCGCATAGGGAAGAAGCGCCTCGTCTATCGTCAATTCTGAAAGCACTGTTGCCTGAGGAAGTTCAATACCAACCCACTTGTTGATGTCAAAATCAGCAGCTGGCATCGTCAAAGCCACCTTACCATTGTCGAGCACCTTAACGACGGGTTTGAGCATAAGAGAATTCGAAATTGCCTTGGGCTGCACTACTGTCTGATTTTCGAAATAGCCATCTGTTACCTTTGCAAAAAGATAGTCAACGAATGGTGCCATGAAGCGCTGGCTGAGTTGTGCCTGACGCGAACTCACGCTGATGCCATTGCCCATACCTTCGAGGGCGTAAGCTGTATAGAGTGTACTTGTTTTCAGCGCATTGATGCTGTCCACCACTTCCTTCACCAAGGGCCACTTTTCGGTTTGCAAAGCCTCAGTCGTTGCGAGCGTAAGCATGCGCTGAATTACGATAGCACGCGTTTTAAGCGTATTGAGCCATGGTGCGAGGTCCTGATAGAGCAAGCGGTCGCTTTCGATTTCCGAGTCCTTCAGCGCAATCACCTTGTGGCAGTTCTGCTCAATCTGCGCAAAGAGTTGCTGCAGGTCGTCGGCCTTAGGAGTGCCCTGTTGGAGCGAATTCTTGAAGTTTTCAATAGTTGTATTCAACGCATCGGGCTCGTTCCAACGAAGATAGTAAGTAAGTGCTTTATAAGCTTCGCGTGTAGCCTGGTCGGCAATAAGACTCTTGATGCTGGCATTCCAACTTTCCTTGTTGTCAAACTCTGAGTTGTTCCACGAATAGTCGGCAATAGAGAAAAGTGATGTTTTAGAAACTTCACCCTGCTGCATAGGATTGGCAACAATACCCTGACAATTCTGAAGGTTTTCGGGCATGCGTGCACCGCCATCTACAGAAGGCAGGTCGTAGAAGTTGCTATACATATCCTGGAGATAAATCTGTCCATCTGCATTGTCGTTGCAAGGATAGTTCCACCACCAACCCATGGGTCGGCCAAACTCGCTCATGATAGTCTGCGTATGGTCGTTGTTGGGCACAGACCAAACTCCCTGCCCAGTTGAGTAAACAGTAATATAGTCGGGCACAGCCTGGAGCGCCTTCATGAAACGCTGACGCTGGTCAACCGAACTTGCAAAACTGTTGCAATAAATCTGAGGTACGAAGTGGAGAGGGCGCACAGTGTCGGCAGCCTCAGCACCAACGTAGTTCCACTTTGTTTCAATCGCACGCTGCAACTCTGTGAGGCGCAGCGCATTGAGCTTCATGTCGGCATCTGAAGAGGGAATGCTCACGTCATCGACAAACACACCAAAGTGGCGCACGCCGAGCGCATGCATCTTCTCAAACTTGCTCATCACGTCGCTCACGACCGTTGAACTTCCCAGAAACTCATTACCGGGGTGGATTGCCCAGATGAAGTTCACCTTCGTCAGGCGACTCACTTCGGCTATTTCGCTCACCATGTCCTGCGTGAGCCATCCGTTCTTTTCCTGCTCAGCGCTGATTGTTGCGGGATAAGCATCGCGCCACAGCTGAGAGTGGTAGGGGTCGCTCTTCGCACCATACATATAGGTGTTCATCTTGTAGCGCATCATGTAGCGCATCAAGTCCTTCTTAACAGAAACGCTGTAGGGATAACCATAATAACCTTCGACAAGACCACGGCTTTCCTGGTCAGCATAGTCGTAAATCGTAGTCATGGGGAGCGCTCCATCAACTGTTTGTTCGAGCATCTGCTCGATAGAAGCAAGTCCCATAAACACAGCATTCGTGTGCTCACCAAGCACTACGATGCCCGCTGCCGAAACGTCAATCGCATGGCGGTCGTACTTGCCTCTTGACATCAATCTCGTGGTGTTCAGCTGAAGTTGGTCAACCGCCAACTTTTCTACTGCTTCGCCCGAAGCTACCGTTCCGAGGAAGATGGTTGCATCGCCGTTTTCCGAATAATCCTCAGCCGACACCATCGTCACGGTGTAACCCTTTTCCTGCAACAAATTTGTCAATCGCAACTTTGTAATGTCGTCGATTGTCGTTTCGCAAACTACGTTGACATTGCTTGTTAGCGCAAGACTACCCGCATTCATCTTCACCGCCTGAGGAATCGGATAAATCGTGTAGTTCTGAGCAGTCGCACCGAGCGACATCATCGCCAGTGCAAAACTGAAAAACACATGTTTAGGTTTGTAATTCATAAAAAAAACTATTATTAATATATTGAAATTTCAGAATTTTCACTTTGCATAAACCATGCTAAAGATAAATTAACTACAAATCTACAACTTAAATTTTGCTCAAGACAAACATCTTACGCAAAATCGAACACATTGAACTCATTTTTCTGCTTTGCTTTTCAGAATTTGCTCGTAGATGCAATTTACCGGTGCTCGCTCTCTTATCTATAAATACAACAAACTGCCACTTCCAAACAGAGGAAATGGCAGTTTCCTTTTTTCTAAAATATTTCGCAAACTAACATCGCAGCGACTACTTATAAGTCACTTTCTGAACAGAAGCATCGTCGTAGATAACCTCCTTGAACTGCTCGGGCGAAACGCTCACAGCATTCTTTGAGAACTCGGGCACGTTGTAACTCTTCATGCGCAGGAGGTTGAATTCGGGGTCGCGCTGAGGCAGGAGGAATGCCTTATGGTCGTTGCCCTCCTTGTCGAAGTAAGCAATGTAGGGGCGCGAATACGAACCATCGTCACGGCGCGAAGCCACTACGAGCCAACGACCGTTGCTACTCCAACCATGATAACTGTCCGGACCCTCAGCCGAAGCCTTATCGAGGCGGCGCACATTGCCCGTAACCATATCCTTCACATAGAGGTCGGCATCAGCGTGCCAAATGTGGAACTGACCATAATCGCCTACCGTGAAGAGCAAGTATCTTCCGTCGGGACTGATGCGAGGCACAGCAGCACTCTTGCCCACTTCGGCACAAGCCACCTCGGTGGTGATTTCGCTTACGGCGCCGGTAGCCACATCGTAGCGCAGGCTCATCACGTCGTAATGCAGCGAATCGTAGAGCGTAGGAATAACGTCAGCGCGAAGACTATCCGCAATGCTCGCCAACTGAGGCGTATAAGCACGACAGAAATAAATCTTCTCGCCATCGGGCGCCCAGCAGGGGAAGGTTTCAAGATATTCCTTCGTACGCAGAATGTTCGAGATTTCCTGCGTTGCTACGTTATAATGAATCAGGTCGGACGCATAGTCGAGCACTTCGATTTTGTCCGTATGCTTCATGTGGAAAACCTGTCCCGTGTTGTTCGACGAGAAAACGACGCGAGCATCCGTAGGGTGCCATGAAGGATAAACGGAATTCGAAAGGATGGAGTCGGCCTTCATGTTCATCTTCACCACTTTGTCGCCCTGCACAAAGACCGTTCCGCCATGGCTACCACGCACATGGAAGAGCATCGTGTCCGTGTTGTAGTTCTGATAATTATGGCAGTTGATGCAATGATTGTTGTCTTCTTCAAACGAACGATTGTTTTCGTAGATAACGTGTTCTTCAAAGTTCGTCAGATTGCGCTGATAGAGGCCTAACTGTCGATAAAGTTCGTAGCTGGGTTCTATCAAACGATACGAAAGAAACTCGTCGATGGGTTCCTCTGCCACTTGGATGCTATAAGTTTTAAATGCCACCCAACCACTGCTGCGCTTTGCAAAAATCTTCACCGCGAGCGTCTGCCCCTTGCTCTCTTCGAGCAGGCTTTTCCACTCTGCTTCGTCAAAGAATAGTTTGTCGGCATCAGCAGTCGCAATGATGGTTGTACCCGCAGCATTGCTGATACTTCCGGCAAACTCCGTCCCTATGGATTTCACCTGAACGTTGAGCGGAGCAATGTTGCAGGGGATGGTGACATCGGCATAGTCGGGATAAATCGCAACAGTTTCATTGATTGAATCGAAGGTTGCGGGCACTTCCTTCCTACCGTCGCTACAGGCTGTGAGCGCAGCGAAGAGCAGTGCGTAAAAAGCTATTTTCTTCATAATCGTGTGTCGAAATAAGGGTTAGTTGACGCCAGCCGAAGACGATTTCGACTGCACCTGATTGGGATTATTGTTCTCGCAATAGTAATAATAGAAATACGTGCCAAGCCAATCCTCGCGCATCTTTTCTCGCAAAAGGGGTTTGTCGTTAAGATAGGGGCGCGCCTGGCTCACAAAGTTCTGGAAGCGAGTGAGCAACATTGCATCGCTGGTCACATCAGGAAAAGCCTGCTTCACCTCGGGCATCGTGATAGACTTCACCATAATCGCCTCGCGCACCACTTGGGGCAAGCGTCCGTTGTTCTTGTGGCGATAAACAGAAGCCATGTTCAGCATGCGCATCATGTCCTTCGAATAGAGCGTAGCTGCCAAAGCCGTAGTAAGCGTAGAATTACTACCCTGTCCCAACCCTACATTGTATCCCATAAAGATGGGGCGACGATAGTTTTGCTCCGTTTTATCCTCGAAAGGAATGAGCGCCTTCACTCTGCTGAGTTCAGGACTATTATCTATAAGTTGAGGATTCATCAAAAGCAACGTCCACTTTTCCACAAACTCCTGCTCAAAGGGCACCTGACTGAGCACAAACAAATAGCGCTCTGCCAACTCCTTTGCTCCCGACATCACGGCACACTTTGCCATGCGCTTATAGTTATAAATCGTAGGGCCCGACATCACATGCTGCTCCATCGCCGAGCGATAGGACGAATTGATTAGTCCGGCATAAAAGTTGCAATCGCTCTCAAAGAAAGAATATTCCGTCTTGCCGTCAGCCAGGAGATATTTCGTATCCTCGGGATAATCGAACGGAAAATCAAAAAGATGCTCGAGCAATTTGTCCTGCTGAAGGAGAGATATTGCATAATAGGCTGCCACAGTGCGATTGGGTTGCTTCGCCGATAGCGCAGTTTCCTCCATACCTTTCCAATCAGCCTCCAACATCATGTTCTGAAGTTTAGCATTGACAATGTCGTTATCTCTGAAAAGCGTAGTACCCGCAAACAGCGCGGCAAAAGCAACAGCCACTCCCCCTACCGAAACTGGATGGGCAGCAGTCTTACACTCCGCCTTCTTTCCTAAAAACTGACCTGCCAACGCAACAACGGCAGCTACAAGCGCTACAACTACTGGGATAAGAATCACGGTTGAGGGCTCGTCGTGATAATAAATGCGCGTGCCACGCCAGGCAATATAGCTCAATGTAGCGATAGGCAAAAGGAAGGTGAGCAACTTCCAGCTGCGCGAAAGGCGAAGTCCGCGCGCCAAAAGGCAAGCCGAACCAACGAGCCACATCGTGAGCCACGCTCCGCCTAACCACAGACTCTTAAACGGAAGCATCAAGTAGCGAGCTGCGCAATACACATCGCCCCAAGGCAAATTCTTCACATAAGTCATCAATTCGGGCGACGAAGCCACATAGCAATTTTGCTGCGCACGCACAAATACTTCACCATAAACAACGGTGCAAAAAGCATATATCGCCACGACCGCTACTACGTGTGCCCAGCGATAAGGAATGCGCTTCCAAAGTGGAGACTTTGCTGTCTCAACAGTTTTTTTACTCATACAATTATAATATTCTTCTTATTTTGATTCGAAAGTATATATCGAACTCTATCTGCACCCCAAAATAAGGCGTTCGACTTAGAGCATCCGCAAAATTACGAATTTAGTAACACGTAAAAAAACAACTCACCCCATTTTTTATTTAATTTACTCATAGTTGAATCAGGTTATGAGGTTATTTAAAACGTGGCGTGTCAAGTTCATCGCGCTACAAATCTGCATAGTCAGCTTGTAATAACAAAGCCGACCTGTAAGAACTGCCTTGTAATTTCAATCAAGATGGAATACATTACTCGCTTTGAATTCTGCATTATTACCATAAAAATTATATCTTTGCACATAGTAAGTAACGATAAAATAATAAGTTGGGACAATTTTAATTGTATTTTTAGTTGATTTCGTTTTTGTGAAGAAGGAGCATAGCGGGCTATGTGACTGATGAATAAAGACGCAAGCAACAAAAAGACAACTCTTTAAATGCCTCCATAAAACATGATTAATATAAAAAATCCCAAATTATTTTTTAGCGTTACTAAACACAAAATAAAAATCCATTAAACAAACTACACCTATGAATGATATTCCAAAATGCCCCAAGTGTGGCAGCGAATACACTTATTTTGACGGTTCGCTTTACGTATGTCCCGACTGTGCGCATGAGTTTCATGAAGCCGAACAAGAAGGGACTGAAGAAGTAATCGTTCCTCGCGATAGCAACGGAGCAGAACTCTTTGACGGTGATGCCGTAACAGTCATTAAGGATTTGAAAGTAAAGGGTTCCTCTATGGTCATCAAGCGCGGCACAAAAGTAAAGAGCATCCGACTCACTGAAAATCCGGAAGAAGTAGATTGCAAGATTGATGGTAGCGGAATCGTACTCAAAACTTGCTTCCTGAAAAAGTAATACAACTCAACTTCCTCAAACTTCAGTTGAGTCAGATTATGAGATTATAAAGTTATGAGGCTTTGAGATTATGAGGCTTTGAGAACCATCCGGATTGTTAATCTTAATTCAGTAAACAAGTTGTTAACGAGAGGGTTTAACTCGACTGCTTGCGTGCACGCTGCATAGCCTTAAAACCTCACAACCTCATAACCTCACAACCTTAAAACCTTATAACCTTAACTTATAACCTTATAACCTCATAAATATACTATTCCATCAAATCTTGCTTTGATTTTTTTCGTGCATTTCGATTTTTGGCGCAAAAATTGGGATTGCAAAAACCACCCTTTTTGTAAACTAACAGATAGCAAAAGATAGTGCAAAACTGTTAACTTTTGTAAAAATGGCGCGAAATGCAGATTTGGAGATCGCTGAAAAATGATGTATATTTGCATAAAGTTAAAGGAGGGCTGTGCTGCCCTCCTTTTTTTGTGACCTTTCTCCTGAAAACTTCCTTTAAAGAAGGATTTTCTTCCTTTGAAGTAGGAAATTTTTCCTTTGAAGAAAAACTTTTTTCTTTTGAAGAAGGAAAAATTTCCTCAGTTTTCCGAAAAATTCTGTTAAACTTCCTAAGTTTTTCTTAACAGAAGTTAAAGTTTTAAACTTTTTTACTTTTTGAGAGATGTTAAGGGATGTTAAAAATTTTGACAGATTGATTTTGTCAAAATTTTAGTAGACGAGCGATAAAAAAGGAGACTGCGAAGCTGATGAGCGTAAGAGAATAAAGGAGAGACCATCCGGATTGGTTACCTTAAAACCTCACAAGCGAAGCGACCTCATAACCTAAGAATAGTAGACAAGTTATTAGGTACGAGTAAACGAGATGGTTAGATTTGAACGTTTGCTTACACACTGGTTTGCATTCCGCATGGCAGTTGTACTCTGTACTCTGTTCTCTGTACTCTAAAAATGATGCATAGCCCTCATAACCTTAAAACCTTAAAAAACTAAAATGAAAAGGGCGTTGTGCCATAATGAACAAACTGCTGCGCAGCTCCTCAATTTCGGATTTGGTCATGTACTTTAGTACACGCCCTTCATCCTCAATTTCAGCGCCTTGCATTTTACTCACTCTAACACAACATAAAAGGGTGTGCCGAATCGACACACCCCCTCGGTATATAAACAAATTGACTAAACTCTTTATTAGAACTTGAAGTCCAAGCTAACGCCTACTACGTCGTTCTTACGTGTGTAGTTACAAGCAGTACCGTTTGCGTTAGTGAACTTGTGGTCGTCATAGAATGAGTGCATGTAACCTACATTGAGCTTCAACTTTTCAGAGAACTTGTAAGCACCACCTACGCAGAGACCGTAAGAGCTGATGTTGAAGCCGGTGTCAGTCATGTCTGCATCGTTGAAGCCATACTGAGTGCGCTGACCGCCGAGGCCCAAAGTAATTTTTTCGTTAACGTCCCATTCAGCACCGAGTGTGATTTCATAAGTGTCGTCGCTCACTGCTGTAGCCGAACCCTTAGCGTCCTTGTCGAAGTAGTAGTTGAAACCAGCCATTGCGCGGATGTTGTCAGTAACTTCGTACTGCGCACCTACTGTGAAGAGAGCGGGGATGTCAGAACGAACCTTTGCACCGTCAGCGTAAACAGCTACTGCGGGAACCTGTTTAGCAAGAAGAGCAAGATTATCGCTATTGTTTGATTCATTTTCCAAGTTGATCTTAGCACGGAATTCGTACTTCGCACCGATGTTCAACTTACCCAACTTCAAGTTTGCACCAATAATGGGCTGGAATCCAATGCCATCCTGCTTGCAGTCGAGTTTGTAGTCAGCAATCGACCCCGCAATAGTGCCGGCTGTCGTAGCCTTTGCAATCAACTCATTAGCTGATGCCGTAGCTGCTGCAGCTTCATTGAGCATACCTGCAGCTTCATACTGCTCTGCAGCTGCTAAATACTGCTGTGCACCCGCGAAAGCCTGTTCAGAAAGTGCGTCATATTCGGCAGCAGAAAGCCCGTTAGCCTTGATGTTTGCAATAGCACCCTTGTAAGCACAATTAGCCAAGACGCCACGAACACCTCCGAATACAGAGAAGTTCTCTGTCACCTTGTAAGTAGCACCGAGCTGAAGACCGTAGAAATACTGTTCGCCCGTAAGGTTCTGATTGAGCGCGTAAGACGTACCACCCTGCTTATACACAAGACCGCCAATGAGTTCTTCAAACATAGGAAGACCGTTGTCGAACTCACACTTACCGCCACCACCTGCAACAGCGAAGTTAGCAGATACCGACCACTTGTCGTTGATTACATAAGCAGCCTGGATTGAGGGGATAACGGGAGCAGTTGCCTTACCTTCGAAGAAGCGACTTGCGCTTTGGTTGCCGGCGTTCATGCCAAACAAGGGGTTGGCAACATTGAGTTCGCGCTTCTGCATAGCCGCCTGCCAAGTTACACCGAGGTGGAAGCCCTGGGGCATGAATGCAACGCCGGCGGGGTTAGTGTAAACACCTTCAATACCAATAATACCTTGACGAGCGGGATTGCGAAGGAATGCTGCGTGCTGGTTTGTGTTTGTAAGAAGACCACCAGCGAAAGTTGAAACTGTAGCGGACATCAAGAGCGCCGCAGAAACTAAAATTTTCTTCATTTTTTGTTAATTTTTTGAAAACCGGTGCAAAATTAGACCGATTATTGCACACGAGCCAAAGAATTGTGCAAAAATCTACATTTTTTTTCGATAAATGTTAAAAAAATCCACATAATGACATGCACACTTTGCATTATTTTGTGCAAAAACAGAACAAAATCCCCGTTTCTTAAAAAAAAGAGCAAAATAAGAGAGGGGGAACTATCACGCTCCCCCTGCTTCTGCCCCTAATATTCTACTCAATATAAAAAATGGGGCTTAATTTCAAATAAATGTTATAGGCTCGCTTATGCACGTTGTAAGCCTCTCCAACCACCTACGACTACATACGCTTACGCAACGTAAACTCGAATCGTAGGCCTCCTTCGGGACGATTAGTGACGGTGATGATGCCACCGTGAACCAAAACAGCGTGCTTGACGATGGAGAGTCCGAGACCTGTGCCGCCTTTCCGGCGAGAACGCCCTTTATCTACGCGATAGAAACGTTCGAAAAGGTGAGGCAGATGTTTCTGCACAACGCCCCTACCATCGTCTTCGAATCGGATACGACACGCCTCCTCTGTGTTTTCAAGCAGCGAGATGTAAATGTTTCGCCCTTCCGAATAGGCAATGGCATTTTCCGTAAGGTTGCTGAAAATGGAGGCTATGAGCGAAAGGTTACCTTCGATAGTGACTTTATCCTTAAAATCAACATGCAGATTCAAGCGCTCTTCGTGGGGCATAACGTCGAGTTCGGCGCGCACCTCGCTGATGATGTCGTTGATTACAACCGGTTCTTTACTGATAAGTGCACTTCCGTCTTCCATTCGAGTGATGAGCGACACGTCGTTAAGCAGGCGGCGGAGTCGCTCATTTTGCATGTAGCACCTGCCGATTAATTCCTGCCGTTTTTCTTCGCTAAGACTGATGCCCGAGAGCAGCGTTTCGAGACACACCCCGATGGAGGCAACCGGCGTCTTGAGTTCGTGGTTGATGTTATTCGTGAGTTGTCGCTTCAGGCGCGAGCGCTCCTGCTCAGCCTCGTAACGGTTGACACGTTCAATATCCTTACCCAATTGGCGCGTGGAGAAGTAGGCAGCAATGCTCACTCCCAGCGCTATGGAAATAATGACCACAAGGAAGGACCAGTCGGCAGCGAGCATGTCCTTCAACGTGCTGGAATAAGGAATGGCAGTGCGAACAATGGCGCGCTCCCCTCGTGTGGCAGAGTAGAAATACTCACGTCCGTCGCTTGCCGACTGTCGCCCGATGTGGTAGCCTGTACCCTTGCGCAAAGCTTCTGCCACTTCGGGGCGACTGCGATGGTTGTCGAGCGAGTCGATGGCTATCGTGTTGTCAAATATCACAGCCCCCGAAAGCGTGATAAGCGTAATGCGCAAGTCGCTGAAAGGCATTTCGTGCGTCGAGATGTAGGTTTCGAAAGAGCGCCCTTCATCAACTTCCTCCAGCAGATGGCGGTTGTACTGCTGCAACGTTGCGCTCAGGAATTCCGACTTATACTGCTTCTCGCGCAGATACTGATAGCCCACAAAGCAGAGCACCAACGCCCAGGCATAGGCAATGAGCTGCAGGAACAGGCGCTTGTGAAACGAGAGTTTAGTCGCGGAAACCATAACCAAAACCTGAACGGGTAACGATATAAGCACCATACGCTCCTATCTTTGAGCGCAAGCGCGTAATGTTGACATCTATCGTGCGGTCGAGCACAATGACTTCATCACTCCACACACGACTCAGAATCTGCTCGCGCGAACATATCTTTCCTCTGTGGCGAATCAGGTAAGTCAAGAGTTCAAACTCCTTCTTTGCCAACTTCACCTCCGTGCCATCCACGATGCAGCGCTTAAATTCCAGGTCCAGGCAAAGCCCTTCGACCACCAACTGCTCCTCTCTCGCCGCCTCCCCTTTGGACTGAGCATTGAGGGGGGCTGACGTTCGGCGCAACACGCTCTTTACGCGCGCCACGACATTGCGAATCGTATAAGGTTTGGCGATGTAATCGTCCGCCCCAAGATTGAGCCCCATGACCATGTCGTCCTCCGAGTCGCGAGCGGTACAGAAGATGATGGGAATATGCGCTGTGCGCACGTCTGCCTTCAGGAGTTTCGCCATCTTGATGCCACTCATTTCGCCCATCATAATGTCCAGCAGGATGAGGGCATAGCCACTTAGGTCGTATGTCAGCGCCTGCTCCGCACTCAGTGCATAGTCCACGTCGAACCCTTCGTTCTCCAGGTTGAGTTTCAACACTTCGCACAGCGTTTCCTCATCGTCAACAATCAATATGCTTTTCGATTCCATATTTATATTACATGAAAATTTCGCTGCAAAAGTATAGATTTTTTAGGGAGCAAAAAAGAGGAGTTTTGAGATTTAATAAAAATGTAACAATCCGCTTCGCCGTGCGCATTTAACGGAAGCATCATCAATTTGTAACAATCTTGAAACAATACCCCCGTAATTTTGCAGTGTCAAAAACAAAACGACGAATCTGATCAGACTCAAACAAAAACTATTTTAACTAACAAAAACTAACACATTACAAATCTATGAAGAAGCATTTCATTTTGGCAGGTCTCTTAGCTTGCACCTGCA
>JAZQXH010000031.1:0-21666 GCA_045632745.1 Alloprevotella sp. | reverse complement strand
TGAGGCCGTGGAACTGGTAGAGCGGACCCATCCACTCGGAGTCACGCTTGGCGAGGTAGTCGTTCACGGTAACGACGTGCACACCGTTGCCTGTGAGGGCGTTGAGGTAGATGGGGAGCGTTGAGGTAAGCGTCTTACCTTCGCCCGTAGCCATTTCGGCAATCTTTCCCTGATGGATGGCAACGCCGCCGAAGAGCTGACAAGGGTAGGGGTCCATGTTCCAGTCGGTTTCTTCGAAGTCGTCGTCGTAGAGTGCTTTGTCGCCCTCGATGCGCACTACGTCGGGGTAGCGGATAGCCATTTCGTGGTCGAAGTCGGTGGCTGTGAGCACGTTGCCAAAGCGGTCTGTGCTGTCCTTAAAGCGGCGGCAGGTTGACTTCACGATAGCAAAGGCAGTGGGGAGCACCTCGTTGAGCTTCACTTCGTAGCGTTCGAGGATTTCCTTTTCCAGTTTGTCTATCTTCGTGAAGATGGCTTCGCGGTTTTCGATAGGTGTGCTTTCGATTTTGTTTTTGAGGTCGTCGATTTCCTTGCGGAGGTCGTCGCCGGCGCCCTGTATGGTGGCTTTCAGTTCGCGCGTCTTCGCACGAAGTTCATCGTTGCTGAGGGCATCGATGGTGGGATAAATGCTGAGAATTTCATCGACAATGGGCTTGATGGCCTTGATGTCGCGCTGAGATTTTGAACCAAAGAGTTTGGTGAGTATTGCGAAAATATCCATGACGGAAAAGTTTGTTTTAAGATAATGATGTATGATTGCTACAGGCGCTTATTTGTGTGTGTGAAGTATAAGCGTGTTGTAGTCTTTAGAGTATTTTATTTCAGATTGAGTGGCGCTAAGTCGCAGGCATTTGGTGCACGTATGCGCAGCGTTTTTGCGAGCGTTGGCGCAATGTAGTCCACTGTAGTGGGGACGGTTATCTTTTCGTTTGGAATGTTGAATCCGTAGAAGATAATGGGGAAGGGGATATAGGACTCTCGCGTGAGCGATTGTTGCTTCGTTTCCGAGTTGACGTATCGCCATCCGGGGGCTGTTGTCAGGATGATGTCGCCCGAATGTTCTGTGTGGTAGGCGCCTCGGATTTTGCTTATCTCGGGAGTCCATCCGCCTTGCAGCAGGCGCAGCGAAGTGTAAACGTCTTTCACTCCGGAGAAGCGCGCCAGCAAATCCTGCGAGCGTTCGAGCAGTTCGGAAAGGTTGATTTGCTGTTTCTCAATGAAGTCGTGATTGAGGTAGAACTGCGTGGCGTTTGTAGCTTCGATGTAGTTGCCTGGTCCGTAGATGGCGGAGAGGTAGATGTTGAGCATGCTGGCTGCTCGCTTCACGTCGAATGTGCCGGTCGGGATGCGATAGGTGGTGAGGTCTTCCTCGCGTTCGTCGGTTTGCCCAGAGGAGGTTACGACGAAGATGGCATTGTCTATGCCCACTTTCTGTTCGACGGCTTTGATGAGGTGGGCAAGTGCGTGGTCAAGGCGCACGTAGAGGTCCTGAAATTCGATGGGAGTGGCGTTTGCCGACTGGTGGAGGTAGCCGCCTGCGTAGAAGTTGATGGCTAAATAGTCGGTGATGTCGTCGGCTCCAATGTTGCTCGACTTCAGGCAGGCTTGTGTCATCTGCAACACTTCTTCATTGATGAGTCCGCTTGTTTTGAAGTCGGCGTAGGGCGATTCGCTTTTGAATTTATGACTGAAGGGGTCTTTCACTCCGCCCGAAAGGAAGTAGTTGAAATTTCCGACGAGGTGGTTGATGGGTTCCCACGTCAGTTTTTTAGCCTGTGCGGCGGTGTTGTTGTATTTGTTGTGGGTTGCCGCCCATGGTGGGAGTTCGTTGTAGAATGCCGAAGTGACCCACTCGCCTGTGTTGTCGTCAATCCATACGGCTCCGTCGGCTGCATGGCCGGCGCTGAAAATCGCTACTTCGCGGAAGGGCGAAATTGCGTAAACAATGCTCTTGCCCTCGGTTGCGATTTTGAGTTCGTCGGTGAGCGTGGTGACTCTCATGTGCTTGGGCGACGAAGCATCATTGGTGCCGATGCCGGGATAATTGATGTCGTCGCAGCAGAAGATGGGGCGCAGACTGGAGCGGTCTATCCAGCTCTTGCCGATAATGCCATGGTCGCTGGGCGAGGTGCCGGTGGCGATAGTCGCTGTAGCCGAGGCGAGGTCGGGGAGGGCGTGGGGATATGAGGCTTGTTCGTAGATGCGTCCTTCGTTGAGCAGGCGCTTAAAACCGTCTTCGCTATACAGAGGTATGAATGCCTCCATGTAGTCGGTGCGCAGCTGGTCGATGAGAATGTTTACCACCAATTTGGGCACTTGCGTACGCACGACTGCTCCCTCGGCCGATGCCAGCGTGGACATGGTCAAGAGTAGCGACATGAGGAACATGCGTTGTGCTGTATGTTGTGGGTGGTTGCGCATTCTGTGTATGGAAAGTGGAGTGTTGTTATTTTTTGGGGGAGTTTGTGCGCTGTAGAGGGGATTGTAGTTCGTGGCTATTTCGTTGCAGCGCGAAGTTTTGCGAAGTTCATAAGTGCGAGGCTCGCTGTGATGAACCACATTTCGGTCAGAGCCTGCTGTTGGCGGAAGAAACCTACGCCCACAACGTAGAGGGCGATGCATCCGAGCTGGAAGTAGGCGGCATAATTGGGGCGACCGTATTTGCGGCACCACCATTGGAGTGGTATTGCCACGAGTGCCAGGGGATGGAACAGCAGTAGTGTCCAGTTGTGGCTCACGGCGGGATGCTCGGAGCAGAAGCAGAGTGTGGCAAGTACGCATCCGAAAACACCCTGAATGAAGAGCACTGTGTTGTCGATGGCAAAGAACGTTTTGCGCCAACCTCTGTAGTAGAGTCGTACGAGTGCCCAACTTGCAAAGAATAGGATTGCAAAGAAGATGGTGGGCGTGATAGCACCGGGCTCAGTGGCGTTTTTCTGTGGGAGCAGCGTTGTGAGGGTGCTTACCAAGGGGCGCTTTACGCCTGCTGTATCGACGATGTAAGTGTCCATCAGATAGCATTCGGCATAGAGCGGTGCAAAGCATTGCTCGCGCAGTCCGATGAGCGTGTCGGCATGGCAGCCGAGGAGCAGGTTTTGCCCGAGGCGGTCCCATGGGTTGACGCTCGTGAATTCGTTGACCAGGGTGCGGAATGTCTTTCCACTATCGGCTTCGGGAAATTCAACCTTTCCGTTGATGGCGCTCACAACCATGTCGATGGGGCGCGTCACGCAGTTGTCCGAAAAGAAGTTGTAGCGATACACGCGGTTTTCGACGCGGGCGTTTTCTTCGAGCAATGCCACGAGGCGGTGTTCTTCCTCGGGAGTGAGGTTGAGCACCTGTTCATCGACCTGTCTGCCCTCCATGGAGTACATCCATGTGAAGTAGGCAAAGTCGGTTACGCCCAGCATGTAGTCGGTCTGTCCTAAAATGAATCGCCACGTGAAGTTGGGACTGTCGAAGTCGAAGATGCCGTAGTTATACGTAAGGTCGGTGTCGTTCTGGATATTGATGACGCGCAGCGCTGTGTGGCCATAAAGTTCGTAGGAGATGGTGCCGGCATGGCATGTAAGCAGGCTCACACGAAAATTGTCCTCCGTAGTGGCATTGGATTTCAACACGAAGGAGGTGCAACACAGCAGCGCTGTGAGTATGTAGAAACGTAGTTTGGACATCATCGTGCAAAATTACTTCTTTTTTTTATATATTGAGTGATGGATACGCTTTTATTTCATACATTTAGTAATATGTATAGAATAAATTCTTCATTTTCAATCGAATTTCATGGTGTAGAAATTTTTAAGGTTATGAGTATTTAAGAGTACAGAGCACAGAGTACAGAGTACAACTGCCGTGCGGAATGCAAACCAGCGTGCATGCCAGCGGTCGAGTCTAACTTCACTTGTCTACTATTTTGAGGTTATGAGGTTATAAGGTCGCTTCGCTTGTAAGGTTTTAAGGTAACCAATCCGGATGGTCTCTCATTTCTCCTTTCTCCTTTCTCCTTTCCCCTCGCTTGTCTACTAAAAGTTGACAAAATCACTTTGTCAACTTTTTTAACATCTCTTAACGTCGCTCAAAAAGTAAAAAAGTTTAAAACTTTAACTTCTGTTAAGAATTTCTTACAGAGTTTAACGAAATTTTTCGGAAATCAGCGCAAATTTTTCCTTCTTCAAAAGAAAAAAGTTTTTCTTCAAAGGAAAAATTTCCTACTTCAAAGGAAAAAAATCCTTCTTCAAAGGAAGTTTTCAGGAGAAAGGGCACAAAAAAAGGAGAGCATCGCTGCCCTCCTTAATCTTAGTGCAAATATACAACAGAAATCGGCGATCTCCAAATCTGCATTTCGCACTGTTTTTACAAAAGTTAACAATTTTGCACCCTGTTTTGCTATCTCTTACTTTTCAAAAGCGCTGCTTTTTGCAGTGTCGATTTTGGAGCCAAAAATTGAAATGCACGAAAACAATTAAGGTGCGATTTCGGGCATATTATATTATGCTGTTTGGCTTAGAGGGGTGCATTGTGTTTATTCGTAGAATCCCGTTCCTGTACGGCAGTATGCCACAAGTTGCAGGTCGAAAATCAGGGTAGAGAAGGCTGGAAGACTGTTGCTCAGCGTGGAACTTGCATAGCCCATTGGAGCAGGGATGTAGAGCATCCAGCGGTCGCCTACGTGCATGTTTTGGAGTGCTGTGGTGAAACCTTCCACTGTGTTTGCCACGTGGAGTGTAGTGGGGGTAGCAAAGGTGGGGTTGAACACCTCGTCGGTAGAGTTGTAAACTCCGCTATGGTCGAACACGCGACCTTCGGGGTAGGAAACGGTTGGCATTGTGCGCCCGATGTAGTTGACTTTTACCGAGTCGGTGTAGAGCGGACAGCCGGGGCCCGTGCCGCGTTCGATGACTTTTACGCAGATCGTGTCGGTGTGAGTCAGGTTGGAGTGTTCCGTCTTTAGATAGGTGCGGAACACGCGCCAGTCGCAGTGTGCTTCCCATTCGTTACCGTAGGTGGCGCGCGCTGTTTTGATGGCTTCTTTGGCTTCTTCGAGCACGCCTCTGAAGTATTCGTTATTGCGCAGTGCCCAGTTGTCGTAGTCGGGATTGGGCATTTCTTCCTCGGAACAAGCGGTCAGTCCGAAGCAGCAGGTTGCGATGAGGAGCAGTTGGTAAAAAAGTCTTTGCATTGCAAGATTTTTAAGGTATTAAAAAGAGAGCGGGGGAGGGAGGGTTTCACCCATTGTTTGCTGAGATGCTGCATCGATTCCTGGCGGGGTAATGCTTGCTGTGCGTTCAAAATACTATCAGTTTTGACTTGCACGAATGCAGAGCCAAAACTGATGGTGGGAGTGAAACGAATCTTTCCTTTCTTATATCTTACTTGATTTTCTTCAAGAGCGAAGTGATGCTCACCTTGTCTTCGATGAGGTTGCGGAGGTCGCTGATCTTCACGCGAGTCTGCTCCATAGTGTCGCGGTCGCGGAGTGTTACGCAGCCGTCTGTGAGTGTGTCGTGGTCTACAGTGACGCAGAAGGGAGTACCTACAGCGTCCTGACGGCGGTAGCGCTTACCGATAGAGTCCTTTTCGTCGTACTTGCAGTTGAAGTGGAACTTGAGTTCGTCGATGATTTCGCGTGCCTTTTCGGGCAGACCGTCCTTCTTAACGAGGGGCATAACAGCGAGCTTTGTGGGGGCGAGTGCTGCGGGGAGCTTGAGCACCACGCGAGTTTCGCCATTTTCGAGCGCTTCTTCCTGATAGCTGTGACACATCACAGAGAGGAACATACGGTCCACACCGATAGATGTTTCGATTACGTAGGGAGTGTAGCGTTCGTTGAGTTCGGGGTCGAAGTATTCAATCTTCTTACCAGAGTACTGTGCGTGCTGAGAGAGGTCGAAGTTCGTACGGCTGTGGATACCTTCCACTTCCTTGAATCCGAAGGGCATGCGGAATTCTACGTCGCTCGCAGCGTTGGCATAGTGCGCGAGCTTTTCGTGGTCGTGGAAACGATAGTTTTCAGCGCCGAAACCGAGTGCCTGGTGCCAAGCCATACGTGTGTTCTTCCACTGTTCGAACCATTCGAGTTCGGTGCCGGGCTTTACGAAGAACTGCATTTCCATCTGTTCGAATTCGCGCATACGGAAGATAAACTGACGCGCTACGATTTCGTTGCGGAACGCCTTACCAATCTGTGCGATACCAAAGGGCACCTTCATGCGGCCAGTCTTCTGCACATTGAGGTAGTTTACGAAGATACCTTGTGCAGTTTCGGGGCGGAGGTAGATGGTTGAAGAACCTTCGGCAGTCGAACCCACTTCGGTCTTGAACATGAGGTTGAACTGGCGAACGTCAGTCCAGTTGCGTGTGCCGCTGATGGGGCAAACGATTTCTTCGTCAAGGATGATTTGCTTGAGTTCGTCGAGGTTGCTTGCGTTCATCGCAGCAGCAAAGCGTTCGTGGAGTGCATCGCGCTTCTGCTGATTTTCGAGCACGCGAGCGTTGGTAGCGCGGAACTGTGCTTCGTCGAAGCTGTCGCCAAACTTCTTCTGTGCCTTTGCAATTTCCTTCGCAATCTTTTCTTCGTACTTAGCGATAGCGTCTTCGATGAGCACGTCGGCGCGGTAGCGCTTCTTAGAGTCGCGGTTGTCGATGAGGGGGTCGTTGAATGCGTCAACGTGGCCCGATGCCTTCCACACTGTGGGGTGCATGAAGATGGCGCTGTCGATACCCACGATGTTGTCGTGAAGGAGCACCATGCTTTGCCACCAATATTGCTTGATGTTGTTCTTGAGTTCTACACCATTCTGCGCATAGTCATAAACTGCGCCCAGACCATCGTAAATTTCGCTTGAGGGGAATACGAAACCATATTCCTTGCAGTGCGAAACGATTTTTTTGAAAACGTCTTCTTGTGCCATTGTATTTATTGATAATTATTAATCTAATTTGCCGGGAGCAGAGCGCAACTTAGTTTGGCGTAGCGCTTCATTTCTCCTAATCAGCTGCAAAAATACGAAAAAACTTGAGTTCAACTCCCTATTTATACAGAATTTAGGCAAAATCCTTTGCGGAGTGGTCTAAATTTATGAAAAAAACGTATTTTTGCATAATAGTTTATTCATTATTAAAAAAGACATTATCCTAATGACGATAGTTGAACGTTTTTTGAAGTACGTAAGTTTCGACACGCAGTCGGACGACGCTTCGGGCGTAACGCCCAGTACGGCAAAGCAGTTTGTCTTTGCTGAATATCTGAAGGAAGAACTGATTGCCATCGGTTTGGAGGACGTAGAACTCGACGAACTCGGTTATCTTTACGCTACTCTTCCTGCGAACACCGACAAGCCTGTACCCACAATAGGTTTTATTGCCCACATGGACACAAGCCCCGATTGCTCGGGCAAGGACGTGAAGCCTCGCATCGTGGAAAACTACGACGGCACGGACATTGTGCTCGACGCAGAGGCTGGCATCGTAACGACAGTTGAGAAATTCCCCGAATTGCTCCAGCACAAGGGCGAGGACATCATCGTTACTGACGGCCACACATTGCTCGGCGCTGATGACAAGGCGGGTATTGCCGAAATCGTTCAGGCGATGGTCTATCTCATGGAGCATCCCGAAATCAAGCACGGCAAGATTCGCGTAGGTTTCAACCCCGACGAAGAAATCGGACTCGGCGCCCATAAGTTCAACGTAGAGAAGTTTGGTTGCGAATGGGCCTACACGATGGACGGTAGCGAACTCGGTGAAATCGAGTTTGAGAACTTCAACGCGGCTGCTGCGAAGTTGGACTTTACAGGTGTGAGCGTTCACCCCGGATATGCGAAGGACAAGATGATTAATGCCGGACGCGTTGCGGCAGAATTCATCAGCACACTTCCTGCAAACGAAACGCCCGAAACAACTACGGAATACGAAGGTTTCTTCCACCTCCTCGCAATGGAAGGCGGTGTAGAAAAGGCAAGTGCAACCTTCATCATCCGCGACCACGACCGCCAAAAGTTCGAAGCGCGCAAGCAGCAGATGACCGACCTCGTAGCGCAGTTTAATGCAAAGTATGGCGAAGGCGTGGTGAAACTCGCGCTCAACGACCAGTATTATAATATGCGCGAGAAGGTTGAACCTCAGATGCACATCATCGACACCGTAAAGCAAGCCATGCTCGACCTCGGTATCACACCACAGGTGCGCGCCATCCGCGGAGGAACTGACGGCGCCCAACTTTCCTTTATGGGCCTCCCTTGTCCCAACATCTTCGCCGGCGGTCTCAACTTCCACGGACCCCACGAGTTCTTGCCCATCCCTAATTTGGAAAAGGCAAGTCAGGTGGTGGTAAAAATTGCAGAGCTAACGGCGAAGGCGTAAGCCTAGATACTCTAGAGCCTCTAGAAATCTAGAATATCTAGAGCCTCTAGAACATCTAGAATATCTAGAACATCTAGACTTTCTAGATTAAAAATCCTCCTCAAAGAAACATAACAATTAACAACTCATATACATTTCTTATGGCAAACATTCCTGAATTCAAGTACGCTCCTATGTTCCAGCTTGGAAAGGACACTACGGAGTATTACCTCCTCACAAAGGATCACGTTAGCGTTGGCGAGTTTGAAGGCCACCCCATTCTTAAGGTGGAAGCTGAAGGTATCACAAAGATGATCAATCAGGCATTCCGCGACGTTTCTTTCCTCCTTCGCCGTGCACACAACGAGCAGGTGGCAAAGATTCTTTCTGACCCCGAAGCTTCGGACAACGACAAGTACGTGGCGCTCACTTTCCTCCGCAATGCTGAAGTTGCAGCGAAGGGTCAGCTTCCCCTCTGCCAGGATACCGGTACTGCCATCATCCACGCTGAAAAGGGTCAGCAGGTTTGGACTGGTTTCTGCGACGAAGAAGCGATTGCAAAGGGTGTTTACAAGACTTATACGGAAGAAAACCTCCGCTACTCTCAGAATGCGCCCCTCAACATGTACGATGAAGTCAACACGCGTTGCAACCTCCCTGCACAGATTGACATCGAAGCTACGCACGGCATGGAATACGAATTCCTTTGCGTAACAAAGGGTGGTGGTTCGGCAAATAAGACTTACCTCTATCAGGAAACAAAGGCTATCTTGAACCCCGCAACGCTCGTGCCTTTCCTCGTAGGTAAGATGAAGACGCTCGGCACAGCAGCTTGTCCTCCCTATCACATTGCAGTAGTTATCGGTGGTACATCTGCTGAAAAGAACCTCCTCACTGTGAAACTCGCTTCTACAAAGTTCTACGACAACCTTCCCACAACGGGCGACGAAACAGGTCGTGCCTTCCGCGACATCGAACTCGAAGAACAACTCTTGAAGGAAGCGCAAAACATCGGTCTTGGCGCACAGTTCGGTGGTAAGTACTTTGCTCACGACATCCGCGTGGTTCGCCTCCCACGTCACGGTGCAAGTTGCCCCGTAGGTCTCGGCGTAAGCTGCTCGGCAGACCGCAACATCAAGTGTAAGATCAACAAAGATGGTATCTGGATTGAAAAGATGGACGATAACCCCGGCAACCTCATTCCCGAAGCGCTCCGTCAGGCTGGCGAAGGCGACGTTGTACGCATCGACCTCAACCAACCCATGAGCGAAATCCTCAAGCAACTCGATAAGTATCCCGTAAGCACACGTCTCTCTTTGAATGGTAACATCATCGTGGGTCGCGACATCGCACATGCGAAGATTAAGGAACGCCTCGACGCGGGTCTTCCCATGCCCGAATACTTGAAGAACCACCCCGTTTATTACGCTGGTCCTGCAAAGACTCCCGCAGGAATGGCTTGCGGTTCGATGGGTCCCACTACGGCAGGACGTATGGACTCTTACGTTGACCTTTTCCAGAGTCACGAAGGTTCTATGGTGATGCTCGCTAAGGGTAACCGTTCGCAGCAAGTTACTGACGCTTGTAAGAAGCATGGTGGTTTCTACCTCGGTTCTATCGGTGGTCCTGCAGCAATCCTTGCGCAGAACAACATCAAGAGCATCGAGTGTGTAGAATATCCCGAACTCGGCATGGAAGCAATTTGGAAGATTGAGGTGGAAGACTTCCCCGCATTCATCCTCGTTGACAATAAGGGCAACGATTTCTTCCAGCAAATCAAGCCCACTTGCAGCTGCAAATAAAACCGTTGGAAAGGAGAAATGATAAAGGAGAAAGTGCTGTGCACCATCCTTCGCATAAAAAACATCCTTTCTCCTTTCGGATTAGAATCACTTTGAGAAAGAAGAAAGAGAGAACTACATGTTGAGGATTTTACTCCGCATGGTATTTCTCCTTTCTCCTTTCTCCCATTTGAATTAAATAGGATAATCGAGATGGAAACTACGTGTTGAAGAATTTGTCCCGCACGGTATTTCTCCTTTCTCCTTTCTCCTTTCTCCTTTTATTCCTATGCTTCAACCCCTCTGTAAATTTATCTTTGAAAAGGTGCTCGGTTGGAAGAGCGTCGTTGATGTACCCGACTTCGATAAGTGCATCATCTCGGTGGCTCCTCACACCAGTAACCTCGATTTGTTCATCGGCAAACTGTTTATCACTTCGGTAGGTCGTAAGTCGGGTTTTGTGATGAAGAAAGAGTGGTTCGTTGGTCCGCTCGACTACATCTTCCGCAACTGGATGGGAGGTATTCCCGTCAATCGCGGCAAGGGTACGGCGCTCATCACGGAACTCGTAGAAATTGCCAAGAGCAGCGAAACCTTCCGCCTCGCCCTCACTCCCGAAGGCACGCGTAAGGCGAACCCTAAGTGGCACTTGGGCTTTTACGTTATTGCTTCGCAGGCTCAACTCCCCATCGTGCTGATGGGCATTGACTATAAGAAGAAGGAGGTGCGCATGACGAAGTACATCATGCCCTCGAAGGACCGCAAAGCCGACCTCCGCGAAATCTATGCCTACTACGAAGGCTATCAGGGACGCCATCCCGAAAACTTCATCGTAGGTTCGGTATAAGTCAATGAGAAATGATTCTTACAAACTTGTAGGTTTGACGCCGTAATCAGGTTTTGTAGATAAAAAAATAAGGTTGCGAATGGTGACACGTTGTGTGTACCGTTCGCAACCTTTTTGTTTGTA
The DNA here is from genome assembly GCA_045632745.1 of Alloprevotella sp. GTDB lineage: Bacteria > Bacteroidota > Bacteroidia > Bacteroidales > Bacteroidaceae > Alloprevotella. The sequence goes on along the minus strand of JAZQXH010000031.1, from coordinate 10,575 downwards.
GAGACAATGTTCGTTCAATGTAAACCTTTTTTGAGCTATGCGCCACACACTTTTATGGTAAGCATTTGATAAACTACACATTGTATCAGTTGTTGTAGATTTGTACTTTTATCGCGCAATAGTGCAATTAACTACAATCACTTTTTTATGGCAATGAAAGAATTTATTGCGTTACAGCAAGAGTATTGTAAGCATTCGATAAACTACATAGACAATAGTGGATAACACCCTTATAAAGTTTCAAACTCTAACAGCCTACTCCTTAACAATTTTGAATCCTAACTTGCAAATTAACTTAAGTGTGCCAAGGGCTGTATCTCGATCATATGCCTTTTCCACTTCGGGCAAATCTTCGTATGCCACCAAGCAAGGGTGTTGCTTCAACGCATCACTCCGTTCTTCTCCCCAAGTCCATCCCTGCTCCATCCTACTCTGAGACCACACCTCATGCACATTCTTCGCCATCTGCTCCACCAACTCACTCAATTCTTCAGGCAACTGGATATCACTCGTATCCACCGGTTGCGGTAAGTAATTCTTGTTCATAGTTCTTTTAGGTTAAAACGTTTTATGGATATAGAGGGGATGTGTTCGAAAAATCTATCATGAATAGTAATTTGTTATATACTATTATATAAATCTAACTAATGAACAAAATATGATTTATTCGAAAATAGATATTAATAGTTGAAGAGAGTTTTAGACACTTCGGAATTCTTGAGATTAACTAATTAGAAATATTCAGAATTTATTTAACTTTTTGTGTATCAGTTAAATAAAAAAAAGTAATTTTACAACGAACCCCCGATGGACCCATCACGGGCTAATTCGGGGGTAAATTCCAAAATTAAAACGCTGCGAAGTTACATAAAATTTCTGAAATATACCCAACTTTTTCGCTCCCTGAGTTTGATTTTATGAATAAGTATCACGAAGGCTTTGTTAGCAGTGAACTTGGTCGCATCCGAGTGATTCTTCCTCTTAGCGAAATTGCATTTTCTATTGCAGTTCGTTTCAAGAAGCATAGCCGAAAAGATAAAAAGTCAATGTTTCCATCTGAAGGAAAAATAGCCTTGATGTTTTTGATGTCCTACACTGGTTTGTCTGATGATGGTCTGATAGAGATGCTCAACGGCAGTGTTTATATGCAGCTATTCTGTGGTGTGCTCATTGAACCATGTAATCCTATAAAGGAAGGAAAAATTGTAAGTGCCATCCGCAATCAATTGAGTGGTGCAAATTTCGGTGTAAGGGCTGAATATCCCAAAATAAGGTCAAAGGAAATGATCTGTTTTTAAGGTTTCGATATGATTATTTTATGAAAGGTTAATATCCTTTGATCTCAGAAAATATACTTTTGTAGGGTTCTATATTGTATTTTGAAACAGTCTCTTTGGGGACAAACAATATTTTATTACTTCCTTCATGAAAAACAAATGAATCATTTGTTATAGTTGGAGGATTTATAGAACGGATAATGACGTTACCCGATATTAGAGAAAAAGCCTCTTTCCCTATTGACGTTACGGTTGAGGGTAAATCAACATCTATTAGATACGTTTCTTTAAATGCATAATCACCTATTTTTTTTAAACCTTTAGGAAGTACCAATGGTTCTCCTAGTGATAAAGTAGTACAATTCATAAAAGCTTCTTCTTCTATATTGCTAATACCCTCCCCCCATTCTACATAACGTAATAAAATACAATTTTTAAACGCTCCTTTATCTATAGAAGAAAACCCACTAAAAATCGTTTTAGGAAAAATGACAGTATTTAAAACATAACAATTTTCAAACGCATAAGGAGGAATACCTGAAAACGCTTTTATTTTTAAATGTTGACCTTCTCTAATATAATAAACTTCATCACTGCTATAAAAATTAGCCGCACTAATATCTAAACATCCTAGGTTTCTTCCTCCTAAAAATTCAGAGTCATTTCCTCCTGATAATTCCCTTAGAAATGCTAAAGTATGTCCTCCTATATCACCTGAAATAATCAAGGTTTCTATAGCCCAGGGACTAATACTTTCAAGTCTTGTTTTTAAAGTCTCCCCTTGATCGATATGTATTTCCAGAGTTTTTCCTCCATCGCTTAATTTAAAGGGGGCCTCATCAATGAGTTCTTTTGCACAACTTTGAGAAAATAGGGCAAGAAGTAATAATAAATAAAAAAATATCAGTTTCATCGTTATAAAAGTTATTCGTACACATTATTCAAAAATTGTAAAACGACAAAGTCTCTCGACAACTGTTTGTCACCCCGTTTTACTTGTATAGTTACGTAACCTTCACGAAAATCATCATTCCTTAAATCTGTTGCTGATACAATCACGGCTGGCGTATTTTCAATTTTGGTTATCGAAACCCAATATGGTTTTGATATACTATAATAGTCGTAATTCGTCTTAACTTCAACAGTATCAACAGGATGTGATGGAGTTAGAACCACGGCTAAAGGAGTTATTTCAATTATTGGCTCTGGCCCCCAGTCTAATGGTGAAAATTCATCTTTAGTACAAGAACTTAGGAGCAAAAGAGTTAAAGCAAAACTTATATAAAATTTCATCTTCATGATATTTATTTAATTCGGTTAAAACCACTTTCCTGTATTAAACGCTACTCCAAGCCCAAACTGAGTTTCCATAACAAACTTACCTTTTGACATGATCATATCTATTCCAAAGGATAAATGAGTCCCCGATAGTTTTAGTCCTATACTTGAATTAACATTCAATCCTTTAATATAATCCGAATAAAAATACTTACTGTTTTCTACAATGCTTCTATTCTCCCATTGGCGACCATATTCTCCGTATCCTAGTCCTAGATTTAAATACATGAGCGTATTTCCCCTATTAATTAAACCAATTCTCAACCCTCCGTATATTGTAGTCTTTATATAACCTTTAAGTGTTGCACCTATTAAATCACAATCTGTAGTTACGCCATTAATATTGTCACCAGAGGGACGATATTCTCCCCATGAGCACCCAAGCAAAAGTCCATACCTTCTACCATAAGCGATTCTGAATCCATATTTCCCAGATTTATTTAATATCCATTCTGCTGATAATATGTTGGGATACGACTTAGGTAAAACTACGGTATAATACAGCACTTGATTGCTCCCAATATCAGGAGTAGTCAAATAATATTCAGACGACAATGGACTTTTCAAAAGGAAGTTGCGATAACAAAAACCATCCAAATCAATATCCTTTTTTGGATTAATGTGCATAAACCATAACTTATTACTAGCCTTTTGAATAGGTTCATCTGGATTTTCATCAGTACAAACTATATTCAAATCATCTACATTGCTGTCAAAAAAGATTGTTGCCGTTCCATTATTCACAGAACGGTCAACTTTTGAGTTGTCTGGACTCAATGTCACTTTCAATGTTTGAGCATACGTTGCTGTGCAATCTGCAAGTATAAATCCTAAGACAATAACGATTAAAAATCTACTTCGTTTCATATATCATAAAGTCTCTTAGGAAATACTTGTCTTGCTCTTTTTCAATATTATCCTTGGGTTGCCAAGTGCGAACATGAATAACGGGAGTTTGTTCTCCATGCTTAAAGTCTATCATTAGGAATACGAAACCCGGCATTTGATTCTCCAAATTATCCCCTCCATTTTGATCTTTCCATATTTGCATAAAGTTCACACCATAGATTTCCTTATATTTGGAATGTTGACGAAATCTTTTCCCTGCAATACTCAGTTTTATAGAGATATTCGCATTGAAAATATCTTGCAACCTTCTAATATATTCCATACGATTTTCTACAATCGTTTGATACGGACGAGCCTTTTTTACAGATGGAATCGTTTCCTTGCTTCCTATGGGCATAAGGGCTTTTGTTTCTGTGATAATCAATGCGTCATCACTAAAGAAATTCTTAATGTACTCAATTTCCTTTTTCTCGTATGCGGCTTCATAGGTAGCAAGGAAATCTTCAATAAAAGCACGTCTTTTCGTATCTATCTGCTCTATCATTTCCTGTGCATCCATTGGTAAAACTGCAATTAAAGCAAAAACTATAGCCAATATTTTTTTCATACTTTCTCTATTTCTTGATGTTTATTATTAATCGGAGGCCTGCTCCTTTTCTGTTCACAAATGGAGCATCAAAATATCTGGTAGATACTTTCATATCCAAGGAGTTGTCAATACGGAAATCACCGCCACGTAATACACGGTTTATCCCCTTATCTGGGCCTTGAGGATTGACTGCGTTCTCACTTGAATACAATTCAAAATAGTCCGCACACCATTCAAATACATTACCAGTCATATCACATAGTCCAAGTTCGTTTTGTCGCTTTCCTCCAACCTCATGAGCTGATTTGAGATTTTCAAATGATGTCCATCCAACCTCTGTAGCATCCCAAGTATGACCAGAGAAGATGTAGCGATGCGTCTTATTTCCTCCCCTTGCAGCAAACTCCCATTGCGCCTCAGTAGGCAACGAAAAATGCAGTTTGGTTATGGTTGATAATGTGTCAGCAAATGCTTTAGCGTCTTCCCAAGACAACATATCCATTGCTGTATTATCGCCATCTTTTATACATCTTCCATCTGTAGCTAAAAATGCACGCCATTGCTTTTGCGTAACTTCATATTTGCAGATATAAAAGTTGTCTAATTCCACTCCATGAGGATTGACACTTAAACTATCCTGCTCTGTGAGATAACCCATCATTTCTGGGGTATTACCCATTACAAATGTTCCACCCTCAACCAAAACCATATCATCTAAAATAGAAGTTATGGCATCTTCTTGTTGAGAAGACAACCCCTTAATGTTTACATGCAACCCTTGGTTGTCATAAACATAAGTATGCAATTTTCGTGCAATGAAAGGATAAATAATTATTATCAACCCCAAAATAATAGTTGCAAAGAGTCCCCATACCACTGACTTTTGGTATTTCTTAAGTTGCAAAAATGGTTTAACTGGGGAAGTCTCAAATTGAACATCTTTACCAACTGCCAAAGCAACCGCTTTTACAAGGTCATTGAATTTTGTTTTGTAATCAGGATATGCATCGATCCAATGCCGCTGATTTAGCATGACACGCGTCTGCCCTTTCAAGGGAGTCTTATCTAGTCTAAAAGGAATAATTGTTTTCTGTTCTTCAAAGGCTACGTTAAGCTCTCCTGTTACCCATGGGGAAGATGCAGCCTTTTCAGAATACACAACTACCACTACTTTACAAGACTTAATAGCATCATCTATTAAGTCTCCATATTCAGAACCTGGTGGAATGTCTCTGGGAGCCATCCAACATCTTATTTCATTTTGTTCAAGTGTATGACAAATAGCCTGTGCAGCCTCTTTGTCCAGACTTGAATAACTTATAAAAACATCATGATTCATATTTTTAATTATTTAAACATGCAAATCGGCAGTTGAAATTTAACATTTGATTCATTATTAAATTATTTATATTTAGTTAATCATCTTATAAAAAACTTATTGTAATCTTCCTGAAAAATTAGCAAATTGGAAAGAAAGTCAGACAACAAGACTTACACCTTACATGCACATCAAAGGGAAGCAGGAGGTTATCAGACAAAGAGAAAAGGCAACAAGAAACTTATTCTCTACTGCAGTTTCAAAAGTTAGACAACCTCTTCAATTGGTTGAATGTAAAAACAGAACTTCAAAAGTAAAGAGTACCAAAGGTTTGTTGGTACACATCTTAGGGAAGTAGACTATTGCACTACTTTCATTTGCAAATTTATATAATATTGAATCAATTGCCAATTACTGATTCGCATTATACGTTAAACGATAATTTATATTTTTTCAATAACATGTGGCGCATAAAGAAAAGGAACTTTAAGAATCATTTTTCTCACCCCTTAAAAAACGTTACTTCAATCAGAATTATTTGTTTTTAAGATTACAGTTTATCAATATTTCTTCCATCGTTAGGCAATATTAATCGCTAATTTTTTTAATAAATCTTTCTAATCAGTATCAATTCGTAAAGGTTATTCTAAATTATATTATCAAAATCCTTCTGTTTTTTGAAGAAACCTTTCTTACACATCTATTGTTTAAATTTTCTCTAATTATATTATTTTCCTAACAATCTCATTTCCTTTTTACCAACTCCCACCCCAACTTTTTCAACAATTTAATAGTGTTCATTGCCATATCTCGGTCGAAGGTCTTTTCGGATTCGGGAAGTTTGGAATAGGGCACCATGCAGGGTGTTTGTTTTTTCTCATCGTCACGTTGGGGACCGTAAGTCCAACCTTGGGATTGGCGTTCTGCTGCCCATACGTTGTGAGCATGTTCTGCTATTGCTTCGCGAAGTTCTATGAGTTCATCTCCCAATTCTACATCTGTGAGGTCTATAAGGTGGGGTACGTAATTCTCAGGGCATTCATTTTCGACCGTGACAAGATAATTTTTGGAATCTGCCCAAGCATCCATAAATTGCTCTAAGGAATAGGTGTCTTGAGAATTCATAGAGTTGGGGTCATAAATGGTTATAGTTTCATGCTGAATATCGCACGAAAGAACTACCACACTATGGTCGGGAATTTCTCCAATGAGTAAGTCTTCCAACATTTCTTCTTCACGATTACCCAACAATTCTCCACCATCGACTGCCACAATTACTTGTTGACCTTTATCAAGAGCATTGACTATATCTTCAGCACTACATTTGTAACGACGCGTCACAACTAACCCCATACTTTCTATATGGTGACCTATATTATGTAGTGCCGTTCCTTGCTCTTTCTGCCAACCATTTTGAATCGCACTTTGGAGGAGTTGCTCTTCATTAAATTCTACACCCAATTTTCGAAGCACATATTTTTCACATTCTAAGCAACAATAGTTTTCTTCATTACATGTAGCCGCCATTGTTGTCATTGGAATCAATTCACAGTCGTAAGGCATCACACCCAACTCGTCATCAACCAATTGAGAAATATGCAGGAGTTCTCTCAATTCAGCATCTGCAGGGAGTGCATCTATAACTTCGGCATGCTCCTGCGCTGTAGCATTACCATCAAGGTATGCCGCCAGCACCTCTGCAGAGAGGTTATTTACATCTTCTTTTTTCATATTTCTCAACTTCATTAAGTGCTATTTCTGTCAATGCCGAGATGGCACGTTTTTTGATATTATACAGATTATCTACATTGGTCCCAAGTTCTTCAGCTACCTTATTCGGTTCTGCGTCTTCCAAAACCAAACGCCGTATGACATAAACATAACGCTTATTAGGCATCAATGAGAACAAGCGCTCTACATCCATACGCGCTGTGGTCTTCTGTACTTCATCAAATGAATCTCCACGTTCAGCGCATTCTATAAGAGCTACCTTCGATTCCATATCTATCATGTTATCACGCTTGGCAATAAAGTAGCGAATGGCTACCACTTTCATCCACTGATATATGGTGCTACGTCCCTGAAACTGACGCAAACGGATAGCATCGTTCTCCATCAAGTGTAGATAAAACTCATTAACAAACTCGTCATAATCAACCTTGTAGGAAAACACATAACGCATGACACTCACGAAGAGCGGGCGACAAGTCTTAAAGAAAAACTGTTGAGTCACCCACTCGTCACGAGATATGAGAGCGTCAATTATTTGTAGGTCGGTCATTTGTTTTGTATTCTTTGTATAAATCATCTTACTCGCAACACATCGTCTTCGCCGTTGGGCACGACGATGTATTAAATTCATCACACTCGGTAATTATTCTTTTCTCGGCACGAAAATAAAACTCCAAGGCATGGAAATAAAATTACCAGGCATGGAAACATGTGAAGGTACATCAAAGTTACAATCACTATGACTTTATCTTTTTCATCTCCTCTTCCTTGTAAACGTCCTTATGAATCTCAAGTATCTTCATATTCAAATCATACTCTGACTTAAGAACTTTCAATAGTACTGTAAATGCGCCCCACAGAGAAAATGAGACAAATGCAAAGACGCAAACGGTTTGAATCCAAATCACAGGACTATAGGATTCTTCCGAAACCTTAACAGGTAAACTTTGAGTAACTTTTGTTGATTGACAAGACGTCAACACTGTGTTCTCAATCACATCACTTTCTGTTACTTTCTTCACCTTGTACTCATCGGGACTATATTTATAGATTCCGCATCCAAGCAATACAAAGGAAAATACCAATGCAGACACGACTAATGCGATAGCACGATACTTATTATTTCTATTAATTCTAACTAAACGGTCTATTTCTTTAAGATGCTCGTTCATAACAATATCCAATTTAATAGTTTAACATTCTTAAAATATCAGGTAGTTTGCTTACAATATTTCTATCCAATTGCTTTTCCCCATCGGTTAAATCAGCATAAGGTTTGATTAAATTGTGTACATACATGTTGTTCTTCAATTTACCCAACGTCTCCTTATCAAGAGTCTTACCCTGTTCGTTTTTGCCCAAAGCTCGATACCCCATCAAGAGTTTTTCCATGTTCCAACGGTGATGCTCGGTGTAGGCCATTTGCTCAATTTGTTTTTCTGAGAATGTTGCGAACTTAGCCTTCTCCTCATCCAAACTTATAGAACGCAATTTGAACTCTACAGAGTTTGCCAAATAAAGATTAGACCACTTGTTTGCCGTAGATACAGGTTTCCACTTCTCTAAGAGCGACTCAAAAGAAGGCAAGCTATAAGGTAGTGTATTATCATGTGCATAGTAGAAATCATAGATATAGTGAAAAGCCATAGCTAGATGGTTGGAATGATAATCCACTGCAAAACTATCATCAATCATTCCAAACGGATATATATTGGCATACTTCTTATTCTTTGCTCCATCAGACTTTGCAGAATCACCAAATGCCTTTATCAATGCCCCAGTCTTCTCTTGTCTTACAAAAATATTCACAACCAGGTCAGGATCTACAACGGCCCAAGCATTCACCCCGTCGTTTCTGCCTCGTGTATAAACTTCTTCGGGGAGATACATGGCCATACCAAAGTTCTGAGAAGGATTATGGACACAAAATGCAATAGTAATTATCGCATCTTTATCATCCAACTGCTTAGAAATCCAATCTCTGACGTACTTTGATTCTACACGTCCTTTAATAAACTCAAACTGAACATCCAAAAAATTATTACGCTTGACGTCCTTGCTCCACTCCCAGAAATGGCAATCTGAAAGATTAGCATATTTTGTCGGTGCAATATCAAAATATCCAGCATGACGCCCAATAAAGAAATTCATTTCTCTGTCAGCATGGTCGTCAATAAAAGTAATGCGCGTTCGATTCTTACCAGTTTTTTCATTAAAATTTGGGAAATGCATCATGTGGGCAGCCTCCTTAGCAAGAGCAGTCCCCATGCGATTCATGCCCACAATGATTAAGTGAACGTGCTTCGAACTGTCTGCGGTGATACCGCCATGGTCTAGTTCAGGATAAACAATCCTTTTATCTCCCTTACCATAATCGCTGTTCGTCAAGAGTCGGTTTGCCCAACGTTTGTAGAAGTTGTAGGGTTTGAACTCAAAATACTTTTTCCATTCATCACTGATATCATTGAGTTGAAGTGCGGCAAACGATGCTTCATTTTCAAACCAAATTGTCAATGATTTCCTTTCCGTCATTTTGTGCTTAGCATGTATCTCTACCAAGGTTTCGAAAGTATACATATTCTCAGCGTCGTGGTCTGTCTGAGTACGTTCACCTACCACAAAAATCTCTTTGGCCTTTGTCGTATACAACAGTTCCAATTCTTCTACAGAAAGACGTGGCGCATGCACCAATATGATACGCTTGAGTTCTTTTTTGGGCAATTTTGAAAGTAAGTCAGTTCTAACCTCATCAACAGATGTCGACGTTTGCAGCATTATTTTTAACTTGGTATGTTTATGTATTTCAATTAGTTCCGCAATTATTGAAGGGACGATTGTGTCATAACCAATGATCACGATGTGATTTTTAATCTTATAATGAACGTGTCCCTCCTTTATCGCATCTACATTTCTCTTAATCAAGTGAGTGATAATTGCAATAACTAAACCTGCAAAAAAGATTTGTCCTAAGCATTCTATAAATAGTAGCACTACATGATTGCCTGCAAATTCATGCGTGTTTTCAAGAATACTATTAGAGTTTATAAACAAGCGAAGCGTCTCCCACAGTTTAACATCGTCCCTAAAACCTATAGAAGAATACAACAAGAAACCTATCAAGAAAACGCCAAAATTGATTATGGTAAAAAACAATATTTGATACCACAATCCACTTTCTAACCATTTATTTATCCAATATTTGAAGTTCATAGATTATATTTATCAACAATGAATGTGACTAAACAATTTCTACTTTAGCACCAACTTTTTCAAGAGCCATTTTGATTGTTACAGCTTCTTCCATCCCCACACTGTGTTTCAGTTTAATAGGACAACTATCAACAACATACTTTGCCTCCTTAAGACTGAGACCGCAGGTTTCCTTCGCGACCTTAGCAACTAGAAGTTTCGCAACACCATAATTCTTGAGAACCACATCGAATGATAGTTTTGGACTAACGTCTATTTGTCCG
>JAZQXH010000030.1:0-15014 GCA_045632745.1 Alloprevotella sp. | reverse complement strand
GAACATCCTTATTGGATTGTCTATAAATCAATAACATAATTTGGTTTTGTGCTGTGAATATGGGAGACGCCCCACTGGGACGTCTCTACGTAGGAAGCAGCGTGCAAACATGCGTTCGACTCTAACCATCTCGTTCACTCGTACCTCGTCTACTTGTTTACTAAAAGTTGACAAAATCACTTTGTCAACTTTTTTAACATCTATTAACGTCGCTCAAAAAGTAAAAAAGTTTAAAACTTTAACTTCTGTTAAGAAATCATCGGGAAGGTTAACAAAAATTTTCGGAAAACAGAGGATTTTTTTTCCTTCTTCAAAAGAAAAAAGTTTTTCTTCAAAGGAAAAATTTCCTACTTCAAAGGAAAAAAATCCTTCTTCAAAGGAAGTTTTCAGGAGAAAGGTCATAAAAAAAGGAGGGCACCGCTGCCCTCCTTAACTTTATGCAAATATACATCATTTTTCAGCGAAATCCAAATCTGCATTTCGCGCCATTTTTACAAATATTAACTAAATCGCACCCCCTTTTGCTATTTCTAAACTGACAAAAAGGGCAGTTTTTGCACGCCTGATTTTGGGTGCAAAAATCGAAATGCACGAAAATTATCAAAGGAGGATTTCGTGTTTATTAAATTACGAAGGTGTGCTTAGATCTTGTACCAAGAAAAAAATATCGATATACAGAATATTTTTTGAACACAAATAGATATATGCTGATTAATTTTTTTTGAACACGAATAGCTCGAATCGCTCGAATGCCATGCGGGCTTGAAATATTGTTTTAAAATAGAGTCATACGGCTTTGAAAACTCTCCGCATGGATTCGTGACATTCGAGTTGTTTGTGTTCGAAGAAAAAAACAAATAGATAGGCAATAATATTGGAGTTGCCCCAAGAACTTTAACAGACCTCCTCCGCAACTAAAGTTGCTCGACCCCCTTCATTTCCCCCGTTATCGGGGGATAGAAATCCCTAACTTCGGGGGACAATTTGAGATAGTCAAACTCGTTGAAGTTTCCATTGATGTAACAAACGAAGGAAGTATCTCAAATTCCTCCCCGAAGTTAGGGGAGGTGCCCAAAGGGCGGAGGGGTCTGTGATAATGGGTCAACTGCTATATCATTTCCTAAATTTATCGAAAAGGGAGGCACCATGTTCTTTTCATGTTACTAAATGGGGCATACAATTGTAGATACGATGTTTTTTCTTAAATTTGTAGGCAGTTTCAAGGTGGGTAAGGATTTAGAAGGGTTCATCCGCCTTTAGTGCAATACGCCTATGAATATTTTTCAGAAAGAAATAAATTTTGACCGCTTTGTGCGCGGACTTCTGTTTTTGGCAATCCTCGCCGGTATTGTGTGGGTTGTTGGGCTGTTGAGCGATGTGTTGTTGCCTTTTTTCATTGCTTGGGTGATGGCTTATTTGCTCAATCCGGTGACAACCTTTATGCAGACCAAAATGAGGTTGCGCCTCCGCTGGCTCAGTGTTGCTGCCACCTTGCTGCTGCTTACAGTCATCGTTGTGGGCATCGCAATGCTTATCGTACCTTCGGCAATCAGCGAAGCAGGGCAACTCAAAAACCTGATTGCCGACTATCTGCGCAATGGCACGGGCAATGCCACCATACCGCAGCAGGCGCGCGAACTGCTCACGGAGTATTTGCAGCAGGAGGAAGTGCGCAATTTCCTCAATTCCGACAATATTCTGGACTTCGTGCGTAAGGCTGTTGAGCGCATCGGTGGATGGATATGGCATACGGCAGGCGCACTTTTCAATATTCTTTCATGGGGCATCACGCTGCTTTACCTCGTGTTTCTGCTCCTGGATTTCGAGCGCATCTCTACAAGATGGATTGACTATATTCCCGAGCAAATGCGCACGGCGACCAAGGAACTAGCCGACGACGTAGCGCAGGGCATGAGTTCTTACTTCCGCGGTCAGAGCATCGTGGCGCTGCTTGTAGGCATATTGTTTGCCATCGGTTTTTCGATTATCGACCTTCCGCTCGCCATCGGGTTCGGACTCTTTGTCGGAGTGCTCAACCTTGTGCCCTACCTGCAGATGCTGTCGTTGCCGATCGCTGTGCTTCTGGCTTTGCTCAAGGCGGCAGAGACGGGCACCAACTTCTGGATGGTGTTGCTGCTCGTGGCGATTGTTTACATCGTGGTGCAGGCGATTCAGGACCTCTACATTGTGCCCAAAGTGATGGGGCACATCATGGGACTTTCGCCCGCCATCATCCTGCTGTCGCTCTCCGTGTGGGGCTCGCTTTTAGGTTTCACCGGACTCATCATTGCGCTGCCGCTCACTACGCTCATCCTCTCTTACTACCGACGGTTTATTATTAAGGAAGTGGAGAAATTGTGAGTGGAGCGGGGGACTATAGATGCAATAGGGGCTATAGATGCTATAGAAAATATAGATGCTCTAGATATTCTAGAAACTCTAGATGCTCTAGATATTTCATAGAAACTATAGTTACTATAGGAATTATAGGTCCTGCCAATCTCTGCTAAAAATCCTCTCTCCTCTCTCCTCTCTCAACTCTCTTCTCTCTTCTCTCAAACTTCTCGTCTACTCGTCTACTTGTCTTCTCGTCTACTACTAAAATAACATATTCATGCAAGATACTTTTGACATACGTTCTGAAGGGCGCGCTCCTGCCAATTCAGAAAAGGAATTTGAAAAGGCGCTTCGCCCGCTGGAGTTCGATGACTTTACCGGTCAGCGACAAGTGGTGGAGAACCTTCGCATTTTTGTGGAGGCAGCGAAATATCGTGGCGAACCGCTCGACCACACGCTTCTTCATGGTCCTCCCGGATTGGGAAAGACGACACTCTCGAATATCATTGCCAACGAATTGGGCGTGGGTTTCAAGGTGACATCGGGACCTGTGCTCGACAAACCGGGCGACCTCGCCGGACTGCTCACTTCGTTGGAGAAGAACGATGTGCTCTTCATCGACGAAATCCACCGCCTGTCGCCCGTGGTGGAGGAATATCTTTATTCAGCCATGGAGGACTACCGCATTGACATTATGATAGACCGCGGACCTGCTGCACGTGCCATTCAGATAGACCTCAATCCCTTTACGCTCGTGGGAGCAACGACGCGCAGCGGTTTGCTCACTGCGCCCCTGCGTGCACGATTTGGCATCAATCTTCACCTTGAATACTACGATGCCGAGACGTTGCAGACTATCCTGCTGCGCTCCGCCAAACTCTTAGGTGTAGAACTCGACCTGAGGGCTGCTGCAGAAATCGCCGGTCGCTGTCGTGGCACACCACGTATTGCCAACTCGCTGTTGCGCCGCGTGCGCGACTTTGCTCAGGTGAAGGGCAACGGCGCCATCGACCTTGCCATTGCGCGCTATGCCCTCGAGGCGCTCAATATCGATAAGCACGGGCTCGACCAAATCGACAACAAGATTCTAACGACGATTATCGACAAATTCAAAGGTGGACCCGTGGGCATCACTACCATTGCCACCGCCATCGGGGAGGACGCAGGCACGGTGGAAGAAGTGTATGAACCCTTCCTTATCAAAGAGGGATTCATACGCCGCACGCCGCGTGGTCGCGAAGTGACAGAACTGGCTTACACCCACCTCGGCCGTAATCCTCTCGCAGCTCCCAATCTACAACCCACGCTGTTTGATTGAAATGTGTAGATGAGTAAACGAGTTTATAGGTACGAGTAGACGAGATGGTTAGACTCGCACGCTTGCTTTCATTCCGCACGGTAGTTGTACTCTGTACTCTGTTCTCTGTACTCTAAAAATGCTGCATAGCCTCAAAACCTCAAAACCTCAAAACCTCATAACCTCACAACCTTAACTCACAACCTTACTTACAATTATGACAAAAATAGTAGTTTCGATATTGTTGTCCTTAGCGATATGCTTAGGGATGCGTGCGCAGACGGTGGGGACGGATAGTGTCAGCGCACGGACGCGAGTGTGTTTTGAAACGACGCAAGGCACGTTTGTCATTGCGCTCTACGACGACACACCCTTGCACCGCGACAATATGTTGCGCCTCGTGAAGGAGCACTTTTATGACAGTTTGCTCTTTCATCGTACGGTCGCAGACTTTGTGGTTCAAGCTGGCGATCCTGATTCTCGCCATGCGCAACCTGGAGAGAAACTGGGAGATGGCGGACCTGACTATGAGATAGCGGCGGAAATCAATTACCCACGAAGAGCGCATTTTCGCGGAGCAGTAGGTGCAGCACGCGAGGACGATCTTAAGAATCCCGAGCGCCGCAGTTGTGCTTCGCAATTCTACGTAGTTTGGGGCAAGCGCTTCGGAAAAGGTATGATGGCACGTGCGCGCCAGATTGTGGCAGAGCGTACGGACTCGGCAGTCGTTATTCCCGAAATCTACGATTCGCTTTACTGGGAACGCTGTGGTACACCTACGCTCGATGGGCAGTACACTGTTTTTGGCGAAGTCGTTAGCGGACTCGAAGTGATAGAAGAAATGCAGTTTGCCGAAACCGATGCCAATCAACGCCCGCTGAAAGATATACGCATCAAGCGCGCTTATGTTGTGCAGCCTGCTGAGGAGGACTGATATCGGAGAGAGATGAGAGTTGAGAGATGAGAGACCATCCGGATGGTTAGTTGTTCTCTGTACTTTATTAGTAAACGAGTTTATAGGTACGAGTAGACGAGATGGTTTGACTCGACCGCTTGCTTGCGCGCTGCATAGCCTTAAAACCTTATAACCTCATAACCTCATAACCTTACCTTAAAACCTTACTTTATGCCTAATCCTTCTGGTCAGCGATTGGCATCGCTCGATGCCTTGCGCGGTTTCGACCTCTTCGTACTGGTGGCGCTTGGACCACTCGTTTCTGCGCTCACGCATGCAGCGCAAAGTCCGTATTTAGACGGGTTGAGTTGGGCGTTCACACATGTATCCTGGGAAGGCTTTGCTCCCTGGGACTTGGTGATGCCGCTGTTCCTCTTCATGGCAGGGGTGAGCATTCCCTTCGCCTTGTCGCGCTATCAGGGCGGAGCCAATCGTGGCGACTTCGTGCGCCGTCTGCTCAAGCGCGTCGTGTTGCTATGGTTGCTCGGCATGGTGGTGCAGGGCAATCTGTTGGCGTTCGACCCCTCGCGCATCTATCTTTACACCAATACGCTTCAGGCCATAGCGTCGGGCTACTTCATTGCTGCGGTGGCTTTCACGTCGTGTCGTTGGCAGTGGTTGGTGGTGCTGACGCTCGCCTTGCTCGGCGGATATTGGGCGCTGATGGAGTTTGTGAGCATTGACGGATATGGAGCTGGCGCTTATACGCCGCAAGCCAACCTTGCAGAGTGGGTGGACCGCATGGTGCTGGGTCGCTTCCGCGATGGTGCAGCGCTCAATGCCGACGGCAGTGTGGCTTTCGCCTCGTGGTATCATTACACATGGATTGTTTCGACCCTTGGTTTTGGAGCAACTACGCTGACCGGCCTCCTGGCCGGCATCATAGCGCGCACGGGGTGGAGCGGTGTGCGCAAGGTCGTGACTTACCTTGTGCTGGGTGCAGCCATGGTGGTTGCCGGCTGGTTTTGGGGCGAGCAGATGCCCATTATCAAGACGATATGGACCAGTTCGATGGTGCTCTTCAGCAGTGGTTGGTGCTTTGTGCTGATGGGCGTGTTCTTCCTGGTTTACGACGTGTTCCACCTGAAGTTTGGGCTCGACTTCCTCCGTATTTATGGCATGAACTCCATTGCAGCCTACGTGCTCTCGCAGGTGGTGAACTTCCGCGGCGTGGCACATTCCGTATGTTTCGGCCTCGAACAGTGGTTGGGCGCTTACTATGATCTGCTACTCGCGCTGGCACAGGTGATGTTCGTATTCCTGATTCTCAAGCTCATGCTCAAACACAACGTGTTCCTTAAAGTATAACTATTTAGTAAAAAGTTATTGGTGAGGGAGGAGGGAGAAAGGAAAAAGGAGAAAGGAGAGAGGAGAGACCATCCGGATGGGTAACCTCACAACCTCACAACCTCACAACGAACCGAAGGTTCCTCAAAACCTCATAACCTCAAAACCTTCAATAAAATATGTCTGACTGGAAATCCCGTTTGGGCGTGGTCTATTCCACGAACCCCGACTTTGCCTATACCACTGAGGACGAACTCGAAAACGAGCCCGTCGAAACTCTGCCTCCGGCGCAGCAACCTTTGCGTCTGCGCCTTTCTACCGCTCATCGCAAGGGTAAGGTAGTGACCATAGTGGGCGGATTTGTGGGCAGTGCCGACGACCTTGCTGCGCTCGCCAAGATGCTCCGCACGAAGCTCAGCGTGGGTGGTTCGGAGAAAGATGGCGAAATCATTTTGCAGGGCGATTGTCGCCCCCGAGTGCTCGAACTGCTCAAGCGCGAGGGATATGCGAAGGCAAAGTAATCTTTAATGTTGCGACGTATGCGACAACCTCTTAACAAAAACGAACGTTGCGGCCTGCTGCTATTGGCAATCATCATTGTGCTGATAGTAGTGGGTCGCAATGTGCTTTCAGAGTGGGCCGACACAGCGCCTGCGGTAGAGCTGAGCGAGGATCGCCTGGCGGAAGTGCGTCGGTTCGATAGTTTGGTGGAACTGCGTAGCGCCGACACGCTTGCTGCCATGACAGATGTCGAAGTGGCGCTCTTCGAGTTCGACCCCAATACGGCTGACTCCGCAACGCTACTCCGACTGGGCTTGCCTCGGTGGATGGTGAGCAACGCTCTGAAGTACCGGCGCGCAGGTGGGCGCTGGCGCAAGGCTGCTGATTTTCGCAAACTCTACGGCATGAGCGACGACCTCTTTCAGCGCTTGCTCCCCTATATAAACATTGAGCAGCAGCAACCTGCTGTGCCGAAGACGGTGCGCGACAGTGTGAAGCGCCGATGGGCGGAGAAGTTCGACAGTCTCGTGGTCCTCGACCTCAACGCTGTCGACACTTCGCTGCTGAAGCGCGTTCCCGGCATCGGACGTCATTATGCCAAAGCCATTGTGAACTATCGTCAGCGCTTGGGTGGTTACCGCAACGTAGGGCAGTTGGGCGAGATTGACGGGCTGCCAACAGAGGTGCAAGCGTGGTTTTGCGTAGCAGCGTGCGACTCCGTGGAGCGACCGTCGCTCAACGCTGCCGACTATCGGACGCTGGTGCGTCATCCCTACATCAACCATCAGCAAGCGCGGACCATCGTGGCGCACGTCAGGAAGTACGGTCCGCTGAAAGCGTGGAGCGAATTGCTGATGTACGATGCGTTTACGGCTGCCGACGTGGAGCGCATACGCCTGTATTTTGAGTTGTGAAGGATGTCAGAGACAGAAGTTTGAACCCGCGTAAAGTATGATTCATTATTTGTTGTTGCCCTACATAGCAGGCTTGTTGTTAGCCGATGGTGCGTATGCCTACTTGCAAGCGAGTGGGCAGACGCTGCTGATTGCTGCCTCGCTCCTGCTGACAGGAACTTATGGACTTCACCGTTGGGGTAAGGAGCGCGGATTCCTCGCCTGCCTGGCACTTGCCATGATGAGTTTTGGTGCAGCAGCGATGGTGGGCGAGCGCAATCGGGTTGAGCGTGTGGTTTGGGCTGAGGACGAGCGTACTTATTGCGTGGAGCACCTTAGAAAGGTGGATGCAGGTGAGCGCACCTACAGGGTGGTAGGCTTGGTCGATGGTGTCAGCGTAGAATTGTCGCTGGAGCGCGACACGGCAAGTGTTGTTCCTCATGTGGGCGATGCAGTGTTGGTGAAGACAGCGCTCCGCATGCCGCGCAACTCGGGCAATCCGGGCGAGTTCGACTATTCCGCATGGAAGCGCAGGCAGGGTATTGCGACAACGGGCTATTGTGAAGCAGGTAGATGGCAGGTGGTGGCGACCGATTTGGGCGAACTGCCGCTCAGCGTAAGACTGCTGAAGTGGCGCGAGGTGGCTGTGGCGCAGTTGTCAGAACATTTGCAGGGCGGCGTGCTCGGCATTGTGGCGGCAATGGCGCTGGGTGATAAGTCGTACCTCGACGGAGCTACGCGGGCGCTCTTTTCAGATACAGGCACGAGTCATATCCTTGCGCTTTCGGGACTTCATCTCAGCATACTCTGTGGTTTCCTGATGTTAGTGCTAACAGGGTGGGCGCACCGACAGAGCCGGACTTACCGCGTATTGATGTTGCTGGGACTGGTGGTGATATGGTTGTTCGTAGGGTTGGCAGGCGCGCCCATCTCGCTGGTGCGTGCAGCAATGATGCTGAGTGTGATGCAACTTTGTCGTTTGTGTTATCGCGAAAGCAGCTCGTTCAACAACCTGGCTTTGGCTGCGATGTGCATATTGTTGGTATCTCCGCATGCACTGTTCGACTTGGGCTTCCAACTGTCGTTTGCAGCGGTGGCAGGTATTTTGTTGATGACGAAATTGCGCAGGTCGTTCAGCCGGAAGTGCACGATTTACGAAGTCGTAGAGCGTAGGTGGTGGCAACGTGCGGCGGATTTCCTCGTAGATTGGATGTGGGTGAGTCTTTCGGCACAACTCGCCACCTTGCCGTTGGTGGCTTACTATTTCAAGCAGGTGCCGGTGTACGGACTGTTGGCAAATTTCATTGCCATTCCGATAGCTTACGTGCTGTTGCTCTTGGCAGTGGCATTCTTTGCGCTGCCCTTTGTGCAAACGCTGGTGGGCACATGCCTCAGTTTGGCGGTGGGTGCTCTGTGTGCAGCGTTGGCATGGATGAGCGAATGGGCGGGAGCTACGATTGCGTGGGGACCGACCTTGCTGACGGTGGTGGCTTGTTATGGCTTGATGATAGCGTTCGCCTGGCATGTGCTTACGGGGAGAAAGGGGCGCTTGGCGCTGTTTGGGGTAGGCGTGAGTGGCGTGGTGCTTGCACTGACCGCCGGCGATAGCAGCCGACCGTCGGCGGAACCCGGCATTTGGGTGTATAATGAGCGACGTGGGCAGGCGGTGCATGCGGTGTGTAGCCGCGATGTGAGTTATCTGTGGACGGACGATGCTGTGCGTGCTGAGATTGCGCTACGTCGTGTGCGAAAGCAGTTTTGGGACGAGGCGAATCTGCGTGCTCCTATATATATAATGAGTGATACGCTCGTCGAGGAAGGAGGTTTTTACGGACAGGTGATGCAGATGGGTGTGCGTCGTGTGGCAAGGGTGGGCTATTACAAAGTCGCTCCGTTGCCCGGGCAGGTTCCGCGGCAACCGCTCGCAGTAGATGTGCTCGTTGTGCAACGCGGTGCCACGAAACCGCTCGCGCAATTGCTCAATTATTATGCTCCGCAATGCCTGGTGCTCGATGCTTCGCTGACGCAGCGCAGGAGGAATGAGTATGTACGCGCTGCCGATAGTTTGCGCGTGGTGTGTCATGATGTGAGCAGGGACGGGGCATTCTTCCTGCCGTTGCGGAGCGAGGAAATAGTGCCTTGAAACGGCACGGGCGGAGCGCAGATAGGATTCTGCGCTGAGGATGCTGATAACAAAAAAGCTGTCTGCTCAACGAGCAGACAGCTTTTTCTTTATGAGGAATTTTCTATAGATGCTATAGATGTTATAGTATATATAGTTTTTATAATTTCTATCGCATCTATCGTTTCTATTTATCTCTAAGGCTACAATTCATCTTTAAGCATGGCGAGGGCGCGGTTTTCCTCCGCTTCCATGATTTCGCGTTCGCCGGGACCTTTGTCGTTGATGCCGCAGAGGTGGAGAATGCCGTGAATGATGACACGGTGGAGCTCTTCTTCGTAAGTGGCGCCAACATCTTCGGCATTGGTGCGCACGGTGTCGAGTGAGATGAAGAGGTCGCCGCTGATGCGACTGCCTTCGGTGTAGTCGAAGGTGATAATGTCGGTGTAGTAGTCGTGTTGCAGGAACTTGCGGTTGACTTCGAGGATTTTTTCGTCGTCAACAAAGATGTAGGCGATATTTCCGCAGCGCTTGCCGTGAGCCGTGGCAACGGCTTTGACCCACGCCGTTGTGGAGGCAGTGTCGATGTCGGGGAGGGGGAGATTGATGCTGTCGTAAGTAATCATGTGGAGAAACTTGCGGTGAGGGAGGTTTGCAATGGTCGGTTTATTCTTCGTCGTTGTCGGCTTCGCGGCGGAGTTTCTTCTTCTTTTCCTTGGTGGTCTCAGCACCTTCGACAACGAGCACAAATTCTCCGCGCGGTTCGTTGGTTTCGAAATGGGCAAGCACTTCAGCGATGGTTCCGCGCACACTCTCTTCGTAGAGTTTTGAAATTTCGCGACATGCCGACATGCGGCGTTCAGCACCGAAAGTTTCGGCAAACTGTTGTAGCGCTTTGACAATGCGGTGGGGCGACTCGTAGAAAATCATGGTGCGTTCTTCCTCAGCAAGCGATTGCAGGCGCGTTTGGCGCCCCTTTTTCTGTGGAAGGAATCCTTCGAACGTGAAGCGCTCGCAAGGAAGTCCGCTCGCCACGAGGGCAGGAACAAAGGCGGTGGCTCCGGGCAGGCATTGCACCTCAACACCGCGTTCAACACAGGCACGAACCAGCATGAAACCTGGGTCGGAAATGGCAGGTGTGCCAGCATCTGATACGAGCGCAATCGTTTCGCCCGCAGCGATGCGCGAAGCAAAGGCTGCGGCGGTTTGGTGTTCGTTGAACTTGTGGTGAGCGCAGAGCTTGTTCTTTATGTCGAAGTGCTTGAGCAGCATGCCCGAGGTGCGCGTATCCTCGGCGAGGATGAGGTCGGCTTCTTTGAGGATGCGGATGGCGCGAAGGGTCATGTCCTCAAGATTTCCGACGGGGGTGGGTACGAGGTATAGAATGCCCATGGGGAATTGGTGGATTTGTGGAGAAATTCGGGATTTAAGCGTTGGCAAGGTTTTCTTCGTCAACTCGCTTGGCAGAGATGCTGACGCTGAGCATCATGCCGAAGTAGCAACTGAAGATGAGGAAGGCTGTTCCGCCTCGGCTGATGAGGGGTAGGGGTTGCCCTGTAACGGGGAAGAGTCCTACAGCTACCATCATGTTGATGACTGCTTGGCATGCCAGCATGAATGCCAAGCCCAACACAAGGAAGGCGGGGAAGTTTGCTTTGCATTTTGCCGCAATTTTCCAGGCTCGAAATATTAGGACTATGTAGAGCATGATGACTGCGAAAGCGCCTTCGATGCCCATTTCTTCGATGATGATGGCAAAGATGAAGTCGGAGAAAGCCTGCGAGAGGAAGTCGCGCTGCACTGAGTTGCCAGGGGCGAGTCCGATGATGTTGGACGTAGCAATGGCAATGTTGGCAGAACCTACCTGAGAGTTTTCCTGAAGAATGAAATCTTTGGGGTCGTCGGACGATTCTTCGGAGAACTTGTCAAGACGCGACACCCAAGTGTCGGCGCGGTGAAGCAGGGAAATTTCGTCAACAAATCCTTTTGGTAGTCCTTTTACGAGCACAAATATAAAGAGCAATCCACCGATTGCGACTGCTGCGATTTGTCCGAAGCGCTTCATTTGGACGCGTCCGACAAACATCATGAGAATAATGACGCAAAATAGCAGTGCCGCAGTAGAGAAATTCTCGAAGAAGATAAGTCCGCAGGTAACAACGGTGGGAATCATGATGTATTTAAAAGCCTGCGGTGCGATGCCGTCCTCGCGCTGAAGTGCCGCAAGAATGAGGGCAGTGTAGAGGATGAGTCCGAACTTTGCTAACTCTGACGGTTGGAAGGAGAATGCTCCAAGCGGAATCCACCGGGCACCATCGTTCGTGGCTTCTACGAAAAACATTACGAAGATGAGCAAAATCCAGGATAGAGGTAGCAGGAGTATGGGTACGACTTTGAAGAAGCGGCAGGGAATGCGCGAAATGATAAGGATGACGGCAAAACCTGCTGCTACAAATTCGCATTGACGAATGAGCGGAGAGAAGAAGTCGCCAGTTTTGTAGGAAAGCTGGCTCGCAGAGGAAAATATCTCAATAATAGAGATGCCGCTGAGCAGGAAGAATACTGCCCAAATGCTGGCGTCGCCTTTAAGAAAATTGGTGAGTTTCATGCAGGAAATAAAAGTCGTAGGAGAGAATGGGCGTGGGGTGAAACGTGTGGGAAAGGCTATGTGTGAGCAAGGAGTTGCGGACATAGAGTTGTGGATATTGGCAACTCCTTGTTTCATTAAAGAGCCTCAGATAATTTCATGAATTGCTCGCCGCGGTCCTCCATGTTTTTAAAGAGGTCGAAACTTGCGCAGCATGGACTGAGGAGCACGGTGTCGCCCGCCTTCGCAAGTTGGTGACAAGCTTCGATACATTCAGCCATTGAGTGGGTGTCGGCAATGGGCAAACCCAAATTGTCGAAGTTTTCGTGGAGTTTAGCATTGTCAGCCCCTAAGAACACGAGTGCGCGGCACTTTTCCTTCACAAGCGGGAAGAGGCAACTGTAGTCGTTGCCTTTGTCGCGGCCGCCAATGATGAGGACTACTGGGGTGGTCATCGCATCGAGTGCGCAATAGCAGGCATCGACGTTCGTGGCTTTGGAGTCGTTGATATAGGTAACACCCTCTTTGACGCAAACCTTCTGAAGACGGTGCTCAACGCCTGGGAAGTCAGAAAGCGCCTGGCGCAAAATCTCAGGGTCAACGCCTGCTGCAAGGGTTGCCTGTGCTGCGGCAAGCATGTTGCGAAGGTTGTGCTTTCCTTGTAGCGAGAGTTCGCCGACGGGCATTTCGAAATGGCGCGGTGCGAGGACTACGAACGAGGTGTCGGTAGTATGTGCCAATGTATTGTCGGCGGACTGCTCATGGAAGGGCAGAAGTTGAGATTGGGGTTGCAACTTCTTTAGCATCGAAGGGATATATTCGTCGCCGGTCCAATAGATGAACGCGTCCGCAGACTGTTGGTTCTGCAAAATTCGCATTTTAGAGTCAACATAATTTTGCATGCAGAAGTCGTAGCGGTCGAGGTGGTCGGGCGTGATGTTGAGCAGTACGGCAATGTCTGCGCGGAAGTCGTACATGTTGTCGAGCTGGAAAGACGAAAGTTCTATGACGTACCAGTCTTTGTCGCCCTGGGCTACCTGCAGCGCAAGGCTGTGGCCAATGTTACCTGCGAGTCCGACGTTATAACCTGCCTTGCAGAGAATGTGGTAAATGAGCGACGTTGTTGTCGTCTTGCCGTTCGACCCTGTGATGCAGAGCATTTTCGCATTGGTGTAGCGTGCTGCAAATTCGATTTCCGAAATGATGGGAATGCCAGCCTTGAGGACAGATGCAACCATGGGTGCAGTGTCGGGGATACCGGGGCTTTTGATTACTTCGTCGGCGCAGAGAATGCGTTCGGGCGTGTGCTTCCTTTCTTCCCACTCAATGTTGTGCTGGTTGAGGAGTTGCTTGTAGCGGTCGTTGATTTGTCCCATGTCGGAAACAAATACTTCGTATCCCTTTTGAAGGGCAAGAATGGCAGCGCCTACACCGCTCTCGGCAGCGCCAAGTATAGCAAGTTTCATTGACTAACGTATTTTGAGAGTAATAATTGTTGCCGCCGCAAGCAATATAGTGGTAATCCAGAAGCGAACCGTGATTTTGGATTCGTGCCATGAACCCTTTGGCCAGTTGCGGAATACGTACTTGCAATCAGGAACGAGCTGTTCGGGCAGTGTGCGGAAGGCGTCGTGAATCGGTGTGCGCTTAAAGACGCGTTGCTTTACGCCCTTGCGCTTTCCGAGTTTGTAGTACTGCGTTTGAAGAATGACGCTGAGGTTTTCAAAGAGGAATACGCCACAGAGAATGGGGAGCAACAATTCCTTGTGAATGATTACTGCAAGGACTGCAATGATACCGCCGATAGTGAGCGAGCCTGTGTCGCCCATAAAGATTTGGGCGGGGAAGGCATTGTACCACAGAAAACCGATGAGCGCTCCTACCATGGCGCAGATAAAGACTACGAGTTCTTCCGTGTTGGGAAGATACATGATGTTGAGATAGCTTGCCATTTCAAGGTGGCTCGATACGTATGCAAGCACTCCCAGCGCTACGCAGATGATGGCGGAGTTGCCGGCTGCCATCCCATCCATCCCGTCGTTGAGGTTCGCACCGTTGGAAACAGCGGTAATGACAAACACGGTCATTAAAACGAAGAGAATCCATCCGGCTTCTTCCTTATACTCATCGCAGAATGAAACAATTTCGGCATAGTCCAGGTTGTTGTTCTTCATAAAAGGAATCGTCGTGATGGTAGATTTGACGGGTTCGCTCTTATGAACAATGATGGTGTTGTCAGGACCAATTTCCTTGCTGATGTTTTCTCGGATAACGGTGTGGGGACTTAAGTAGAGTGTGAGTCCTACGATAAGACCCAATGAAACCTGCGCAAAGACTTTGTATTTTCCAGCAAGCCCTTCCTTCGTGCGCTTCATCTTAATCCAGTCGTCGAGGAAGCCAACCGTACCCAGCCACAGCGTGGTGACAATCATGAGTATGAGGTAGGTGTTGAGCAGTTTTCCGACCAAGAAACAAGGCACCAGCGTGGCTACGATGATGATGACTCCGCCCATTGTGGGTACGCCAATCTTATTAACGCCGAAGGGGTCGATGGAGGCATCGCGCTGCGTTTCGCTGAAATGATGGCGGCGCATCCACTTAATGAAGTGCCCGCCAAACCAGGCGGAGATAATGAGAGCGAACATTAAGGCTAACAGTGCACGAAATGATGTGTACGACCACATTCGAGCCCCCGGTATGCTTAGTTCGTTGAGATATTGAAAGAGATAATAGAGCATTTTTTAGATAGAAACGTCGTTGATTAAGTTTGAAACGTCTTTTTGTTTTTTCGGAGTGTCCTTTTGTTTCTTCGAAAATGATTATTCGCCAAAGGCAGCGCGCACTTCTTCGTGGTCGTCGAAGTGGTGCTTGGTTCCCTGAACGTCCTGATAGGGTTCGTGTCCCTTTCCGGCAACAAGGATTACGTCGCCGGGCTGAGCCAGCATTACCGCTGTGCGGATGGCTTCGCGGCGGTTGGTGATGGTAAGCGTGTAGCGCTTTTGGTCGGCATCCAGTCCGGCTACCATGTCCTTAAT
>JAZQXH010000029.1:0-43525 GCA_045632745.1 Alloprevotella sp. | reverse complement strand
ACTAATCCCACGAAGGACTCACAGAAATCTATTTGTGAGATTCATAGATTCGCGTGAGGTCATGTCTCCACGGATAACGAGAATCGCGAGTATATAGCAAAACAGTATAATCCGTATAATCACGTTGACAATAAAATAATCCGCAAGGCAGTTGTACTCTGTGCTCTATCTAAAATCCGTGTAAATCCCCGAGATACGCCGGAACTTTAAACAATCCGCAAGGCAGTTCTACTCTGTCCTCTAGACATCCCCCTTATTAATCGACCATCGAACCATTATCCATCTTTCTGCATTCTAAAAATCATCTTTTGACGCTCAATTTCATTGGCAAGTTCGTCCTTAGTAGGTAAGAAGGTTAGATACTTTGCTTGGAATAGTCGGTCATTACCTTTCAGCATTGAATATCTCGCCATATCCTCACTAGTACGTGAGCAAAGTATTAGTCCGATAGTTGGATTATCCCCTTCTGTGCACTTCAGTTCATCATACATCCTTATATACATATCCATTTGTCCAACATCTTGGTGACTTATCTGTTCCGTCTTTAAATCAATAAGCATGAAACATTTGAGGATGTAGTTGTAAAAAACCAAGTCTATGTAAAAGTCTCCCATATCAGTACGAATATGTTGTTGACGCGCAACAAAAGCATACCCTTTACCTAGTTCCAATATAAATTTCTGAAGATGATTAATAATAGCCTCCTCTAATTCAGATTCTGTAAATTTTACGTTCTGAGTGATACCAAGAAATTCAGCGACAACGGGATTTTTAATAAATTCGAGTTTATCCCCCTGTGAAACAGTAGTAATCTGTTTCATTTCATTTATCACATCTTCTTTCGCATGTGACAGTAGCAACCGATTATAATATTGAGAAGAAATATTGCGGTGTAACGTCCTCACACTCCACATCTCTTTAGAAGCTTCCTGCATATACCATAATCGTGCATCTTTGTCACTCACTGCCAAGAGTTCACGATAATGCGTCCAAGTAAGATTTGGCACTCGCGAGTGCCAAATCTCTATATCCTTGAAACACAGATAAAATAAACGATAATCTTGTAATCTTCGCACGGAATAAGCATTCCCATATATAGGCACCAACACTTCTGCAAGATTCTTCAATAACGACTTACCATATTCAGCTCGTGCGATTCCACCTTGTTCTTCCTCCACGATTCGTTTTCCAATCATCCAATTAGACTGAATCATCAATGCATTAATTGAAGAATAAGTTTTTTCTCTAGATAATTCAATAATTTGTTTAACATCTGCAATAACATTAGTGCTATTATGAATTAGCATCTGTTCCATGACACCCAAATTCTTTTTTTCTAAAACAACAATACTATGTAGTCCGTAGTCATTAACTACAAACCGTCATGTTGATAAAACCCCAACAGATTAAAGGATTTTACAGATTTCCCTGTCCTGCGTGAGGTCAGTCTCCACGGATCACGAGAATCACAAGTAAAAATCCGTGCAAATACGAGAGATCCTCTGGAAGTAAAAACAAACCGCACGGCAGTTGTACTCTGTACTTTGAACTCTGTACTCTATTTTCATTCCGTGTAAATCCCCGTGATACGCTGGAGTATAAAACACACCGCAAGGCAGTAGCACTCTGTACTTAAGACTCCGCCCCATTGCTCCTCACTCCTCACTGATTTATTCTCCTCACTTCTACAACTGGATTACCGGTGCATTGTCCCAATCTATCTGTTTATTTGCTGTGGCGATATCAGTAAAATTAAAGTCAGTAAGGTACTTGCGCAATTTTACTTCTGCCCCCTTTGTTCCTACATACGACTTGAAACGTCTTGCCAAGGGCAAACCTTCCAACATCGGTTGTCCACCGTCGAGGTCTCGCGGGTGAATGTAGGCCATGTTGTACGCAGCATTTTCCTTCGTTAGTTTTTTGATAAGGGAGTATGGGAACAACCGGAAATAACCGCCACCGGAATAAATGAGGTTTTTACCCATAAACTTTCCTAACGTTATTGGTAATTCTTTTATTCTAGTTCCATTATGCTCTATGATGCTTGGTAGCGCTTGAGAGAACTGAGGCATTCCACCATGAGCATGTTTTGCAGGGAACACCGAACAATCGATTTCAATACCAAGTTCTGCTAATGTATCAAATGCATATGCTTCACTCTTGCGAATAGAGTAACCTGGTGCTCGGAAATATTTCACAGGTTTTCCAGTGATATCCTGCAACAGTTTGATGGAGGTATCAACATCCTGTTTGAATTCCTCTGGCGTCTGTTGCCACACAAGTTGGTGTGTCATAGTGTGACTGCCAATTTCATACTTTTCGGCAATTTTCTTTACCACCTCTGGATAAGTCTTTGCTATCCAACCTATAATAAAGAAAGTTGCTTTGGTATTAGTATCTTCAAGAATACGGAATATGCGCTCCATGTTCTCATGGATGCGCACCTCATATTCTCCCCACTTGTCTTCGGTGCGTGTAGCATCAAAGTCGAGCAAGTGGAACCATTCTTCAACGTCAAATGTAAGTATGTTCATTGTCGTACGTTTTAATTCATTCCCTTTTTCTTTTTGCGGAATTCCGGGTTCATCTGTTTCTTTATTCCCATCCAAATAGAAGTACACATAGCAAGAAAATCTTTTCCTCCTCCTTCTTGATAGTGCAAATTCTTGCCAAAGAACTTGAACCAAGACGGTTGGCATTTCCAGCGGTTGGGTGATGCCAAGAACCATGCAATGTCAAGGCCTAGACAACGCAGTTGCATTCCTGGAGTGTAAATGTATTGTGGAAGAACTCCCTCGGTAATATCCTTTACAATCATATCGCCGAAATGTACACCCGAGGCCGCTGCAGCGTGTACACTTGCCGGAATTCTCGGATTTATCTCAATTATGCGGTAGTCCCCGTCACCTTTTTCAAGAATGTCAAAGTCGGCAAAGCCAACCCAACCCAGTTCATCGAGAGTCTTTTTGCATATTTTGAGTATGCGCCCGTTTTCTATCGACATGCAGAAACTGCTGCTGCCTCCCTTGATGGGGTAGTAGCGCATAATCTTTGTAATAGCGTGGTTGCCATAGCGTCCGTCGGCAGTGCGGTATAGCATGGCATTGTAGTAGTAGTCCTTTGAACAGATGTACTCCTGCAGGGTGCATTCGCCATATTCGGCAATGATCTCTTTTGCGAATTGCTTTAGCTCGTCAATGTTGTTCACAAGCTTTATGCCACGTGAACCGGCCGAGTGGCTTGGCTTAATGAGCGCCGGGAAACCTACAGTGTTGGCCAGTTCATCATAGTTGTTGTCTATAATCTCGGTCTTCGGGTGTGGAATGTCGTGCTTTTTACAGAACGCCATCAACTGCGTCTTGTCGCTTGCAAGCGCATACACATCATAATCCATCACAGCACACTTGGCTGTTGTGCTTTTTTCAACATTCTCCTTGTTCTTGCTGAGCCATGTTGCATAATCGTCCTCCATTGGAATAATTACAGCGTAATCATTTCCCTTTATTATAGAAACAAATGTTTCGGTATCAAGTGTTTCAATATCCACTTGTGTACATTTGTTCACATAACGACATTTTTTTGAAATCTCATTATGAGTGCCTATAACGTCAACTTCATGTCCTTTTTCTTTTAAAGAACGTGCAGTTGAAAGAACTTGTAAACCACCTCCAAAAAGTACTATTTTCATATTTCAACGAATAGAATTTATTACTTCAACAACCTTTTTCATTTCCTTGTCCGACAGTTCATAATAGAAAGGCAAATTAAGAATTTTATTTGCCATTTCATGCTCCTCGGCATACAAGTCATTCTTTGGACACCCTATGCTGCAATGACTGAAATCCATATCAATACCTTTTGCAATGCATTGTCTGTAGAACGATTTCCTCTCATTTACCAGTATTGCATACCTTGTGCACACTGCATTATCGTTACATATAGGTTTTTCCACTAAAGGATTGTTTATGTTTTTATCATAGTATGCGTAAATATACTTCCTTTTTTCAATTATTTTATTCAAATTCCTCAACTGTTTCAATAATATTGAAGCTTGCCACTCCTCAAAACGGAATTTGTAATAATCTGTTTTTTGTTCTGCCGGTTTTTCGTGATCTGTACGTTGCAGTTTGCCCTTTCTGTCTATCGTAAGCCAATGGAAAATCTTATATATAAAAGAATTCTTTGTAATGACAAAGGCTAATGCTCTTACAAGAGCCTTGATCCTAAATACAAAAATCGGGTTTTCCCACCCTGAATTCTCTTCTATGTCATTGAGTTCCTTGTTATCCTTGCCTATCAATATTCCTCCAAAAGGTGGAACTGTCAATGTCTTTGAGGCATTTAAACTTATAAAAGCAAAATCGCCGAATGTACCCGTCATCTTCCCGTTTACGGTTGTTCCTAAGGATGTTGCACAATCTTCAATCAGGACAGCACCGGTTTCTTTGCATTTTGCTGCAATTTTTTCAATGTCGCATGGTAATCCGTATTGGTGAGTTGCCAAAACGATGCTGTCACCATCGATACATTCTATATATGAAGAGTTGAAATCCTCTTTTCTTGTTTTTGAGAAAACAATATCTTTCCCTGATAACAATACTGCCTCATTCACTACCATACAAGTATATGCAGGTATAACAACCTTCTTTTGTGGAAGTCTTACCAATAACTCATAAATAGCATCTCTTGATGACGGAACAAGTTTAATGTAGTGATTGGGAAAAATTTTGCAAAGTTCTTCAATGCACATATCGCGTTTTTTAGAACTTTTTCTTTTGCAAGCAAAAGCTCTAAAGATATCGCAAAGAGTGTAATTGACTTTTACGCGTGGTATGAGGGTCTTACTCATCTTCTTTATTAAGTCTTGATTTTATAACCTTAACAGGTACTCCAGCAGCAATGGAATATGGTGGAATATCTTTGTTAACAACCGCTCCGGCACCAATAATGGAACCTTTTCCAATACGTACACCGGCAGTTACAGTAACTCCATGTCCCAACCATACATCATCTTCAACTATGATAGATGCATCGTAACAATCTTGATACATTATTGGCTCTTCTGGGTCGTCCCATCCATGGGAGTATGCAATGAACATGCAATTTGCAGCTGTCAGCACATTGTTACCAAGGACAATACGGGCATGCTTCTTTCCGGCCTGAAATATGTTGTTATGGTTTATTGAACAATTTTCACCTATTTCAATCAATTCCGGTTGCCTGAATATAACAGTAGCCTGAACATTGGACCCCTTGCCTATTTTTGCTTTGTTTCTTCCGACTACGCAGTTTGCCCAATAAAAGGCAAACATTTTGAACAAAGAAATAAATAATGACAAGTTTACTATTGATAGCAAAAAAGCCTTTATCCAATATAATTTTGAGGGTTTTATGTATTTTACTTTTTCTCCTTTCATAATTGTATATTTTATCAATTTTAGATATATAAAACGTTATTTATTTTTACTAATAAGCCTTGAAAAAATAATATCAATACCCCAATAACATAACATAAAGCTGTTGACTAACATCCACCTAATCATATTCATATTGAGCTTTCTCCAAAAGAGTCCGGTTAGACCAAGTTTCTTGATGATTTTCGGAGGATGCTTTATCATTCCTAATGAGAAGCGGAATGCCGCTCCAACACCAATGCATATCTTCTTATCAAGATGTGGCAATAGACGCACTGCAAAGAAATCCTGCTTTGGAGCACGCAATGAAAGCCAAACAATATTTGCGCTGCTGTCGTTTATCTGTTTAGCGATACCTGGGTAATCAAATTCGTCCAGTTCACAGAATGGGGGTGAGTAGCAGCCAACGATATTTGCTCCATTGTCGGCATACTTTTCTTTCATCTGCGCAAGAGTCTCTTCTGTATCACCCAACAAGAAATGCTTTATATCACTACCCTTATCGCTTATCATTGCAGTGAAAAGATCAGGTCCCACTGTTCGCTGTACGTCTTTCAATCCCCATAGACGTGCCATCCACACAAGAGGCATGCCATCTGGAGTACATATGTAGGCATTGTTCATCAGATTACAATAATCCTCATGCTTATTGGCATAAGCCACTGTACGTACATTTGAAACACATATGTATTCGCTCCGTCCCTTTTTTACTGCTTTTGTTATTGTCGAAATAGTTTTTTCTGGAGTAGTACGCGAAATATATACTTTCCCTATACGGTATTTTTCCATATTATTCATTATACAAATGATTTAGTAGTATTATATATTTTCTATCATCGAACCTATCAAAAATTATTTGTTGAGCATTGATAGAAAGTATGGTTAACTTTACTCTATCATAGTATAAATCTTTTATGGTATTGACAATGTCATCAGATTTTTTTACGCCAATAAATATTCCATTAATTTTGTCCGTGACAATAGTTGGTATTGAGCCTACAGGTGTTACTACGGGTACTTGTCCAAAACTCATTGTCTCAAGCAGTGACATTGGCAGTCCTTCATAGAATGAAGGTAAAAGGAATATATCACATTTTTTTAATAATTCAGTTTTATCCGTACCTGAAACTATACCATGATAGGTAAAATTATCGCCAAGAGTTTCCGTGAACTGTGGAATGTATTGCCCCTCTATTTCTTCCTTACCTGCGATATGTAGATGAAATTTTACACCATCGTTTTTCATAACTTTGCAGGCCTCAAAAGTGTAATCCATACCTTTGTTCGGTTCAATGCGACCAAGATATAAAATGTCAAGGGTCTCTTTACATGATACATCTCTTTTGAATTCTTTTGCTTTGGTGAGGTCTATGCAGTTTGGTAAAGGTATTACATTCTTCAGATTGAAATCCTCCTCAAGAATCTGTTTTTCTTCCTCGCCAAGAACGATTACATTTTTCCCCCAAGAAAATATTTTATTGAGCAATCTTTTAATATACCAAGGACGGTTACGCTCCTTTATGTAGTTGCCACCATGAATATGCAATACTATCGGCATTCCAAGTTTATGTGCAACCTTTATTAGCATATAATCGCGTATTATTGCCGCTTTCATAAGGGGAATGTTGTAGTGTATCACAGCATCCTGGTTTTGCTTTAGCAATAGTTCCCACTCTTTCTTATTGCGCAATATACGTTTGATTCGTGCAAGTTTGCCTTGACTTGCGGCATCTTTGCGTCCAACCTCAAAGTGTATGTAATTCACCTCCTTGTTATTGGATATAATGAACTGAGTGACAGATGATATGCCACTTACATTTACTCTTGGGTCAAGAGAGGGTGAGTTTATAATTACTTTCATTGCTGTTTTAATATGTATGGACAAATATTTAAAGTTTTTGGAGGAAATTATACATACCTTCTCCTACTGTTTTGTAGTTAAAATCAATTTCTCCACGTTTGTATCCATTCTCGCCAATTATCGAACACTCTTCTTTATGATTTTCAATCCATTTGAAAGCATCGGCAAAGGAGATGTCATTATAACCGCAAGTAATTATTTCATTTTCCTTAAAATAGTAATTGATTTCACCAACCTTATTTGTAAGAATGGGGCTTTTTGATGACAAGTACTCTGCGATTTTCTGAGAAAAACGTGCTTTGTCCTGTTCATAATCAGGATTCAGTGGTATTATCAATGCCCTAGCTTCTTGATATTCCTTAATTAAATCCTTGTAAGGCAATTTTGTCTTTATTATGATTCTTTCTTCCAAGTGGTAACTGTCAATATATTTCTGTATCTCCTCAATTAAATAATTGGGACCATTCAGTATAAGTGTTAAATTTAGCTCGCCGTTGTTCTTAGCATAAATCTTGTATGAATCAATAAGCATTAATATTATTCTTTTATAATATACTGCCGCACAATATACCATAGTGTTGTTCTTTTGAACATCTTTATTGTGACCATCATTGAATTCTGCAAGAATCGGTACCTTGAAATAAGGCTTCTTGAAATGTTCTATTTTTTCTATGATGTATTCACTTATTGGAAGAATACCATTCGCAAAGTAACCAAAAGTCTTTGCAAACAAGCTCTGTAAGCAAATTTTAAGCTTTGATTTTTCATTTAATGTCGTTCCCCATTCATGAGATATGACCACATATTTGTATCCAAGTATTTTGCAAATAATCCAATACGTGATATATATGTGATATAACGGCATAATGGTAATTGCGATATTTCTACCATTCTTCTCCTTTTCGTTTTTAACATATTTATATGTCTTTCTTATATTTCGAATGAAACTGAATAGTTGGTTTCCTCTTTTTTTGTACGTTGTTACCGGAAAGTCATCAACTAAAACCGTTTGGTCATTAGTGACTTTATCTGAGCCGACAATGCCGTTGTGAATTACACAGTCTGCGCCAGCTTCGGCAAGACCTTTTGCCATATAACTGATTTTTGTTATGTCTGCACTGAAACCAAAACTGTAATTGTGGGTACAGCCTAAAAATACTACTTTCATACTTTCTCCTCCAACTGTTTAATTACTTTACAAGGATTGCCAACTGCAACTACATTTGCCGGTATATCCTTTGTTACAACACTGTTTGCACCAATAAGCGAGTTCTTGCCAATGTGTACCCCCTTTAATACCTTTACTCCATATCCTAACCATGCATTGTCTTCAATAATGACTGGCTTGTCTTCACCAGTTCTGTAATCATCAGTGTGCCAATCGCTATCTGTTATAAGTGTGTTTGCTCCACAACGTACATTATTACCTAGTTTTATATGTATGCCAGCACCAATTACTGTTCCGGAAAATCCACAATTATTTCCAATTTCAATTTTTGCACCTTGGGCTATTGTAGAAATCATACAAGGTGAATAGATACCGATGAGGTTTGAACTATGTGAAGAGTTGAACGTGCAGTCATTACCTATTTTTATGTTTGTCTCTTGAATCTTATTGAATATGGTTTTCCCATTGAATTTGCAGCCCTTCCCAATTTCTACACTCCACCAATATGCAGAGGTGTAGTTTCTTGCTTTCCAAAAAAAACTTTTTATTTTTTTTAAAAGAAGATTTGCGTAGTGTGCTTTATTCTTATAATAGTAATAAATTTTACTCATATTGTTAAATAAGGATTGTTTCTTTTAAAAAATGATAGTGTGGAAATCGTTATATCCTGCATATAGGAAATTGTTGGTGTTGTCTATTGTTATTTTTACAATGTATAATATTGTTAAAGCGATAAATGCTGTACGTGTCAAATTGTTTTTTATCGTCGAAGGGATAATGCACATAGCAACTGTTGCGAAAATTGTAAAGTAATTATTTATTCGTGCTATATCACTGTTTTCGCCCACTATGGCAATTGCATAAGCAGAGAAAAGGAAGAATAGCAGCAGCTTCCTTTCTCTTACTTTTGCATAGTAAAATGCCATAATGATAAATATGAAGTTTAGAAGACGAAACATTGTGTTGAGGAATGATGTCTTTGCTATCATAACACTTTCGAGATAGTGCTCGTAATCGCCAGCACTGTCTTCCATCTGCGACATAAAATTTACTATAAGAGCATTTCTTATGGTATTAGATTGTAGCAAAACCAGGAAATATGCAACAATGCTAATTATTGTGATTTTTTTTATATGCTTTTCAATGAATTTGTCAGGAATAAATAGTAGTGGCAGTGTACATAATATAATAAGAAAACTGTTATGGAATGTCAGACCTAAAAATGAAACAATTATTAGTTTTTTCCACTTACGCTCCATTATAAATAATACAGCCAACATAAAGCACATCATTGCAATTGCCTGTCTGATACCAGACATGCAGAATTGCATATTGATGAAATAGAAATATAATATTGCCAGCCAATGCCATTTGCTCTCTACTTTTTTCAACATTTTGTAAATGACCCAACATATGAATATTGAGACTGCTAGTGAAACAAAGTGATAACTATTTATGATGCTTCCAAGTACTTTGTTTAAAGTGTACCAACCAATCTCAATGACGCCTCCAGAATGTCTTTCTTCAAAATTTAAGAAAGCATATCCTTTTGTACCTTGCATAATTTCTTTAAAATTCTTCGCATAACCAGGGAAATCTATGGCTGCTGCATCCTGAAGCCCCATAATATATGCTATTATTGCCATTGACAGGACAAGGAAATGCTTGTACCCCTTGAATTGTGAGAGATATGCGAAGAAGGTGGCTAATAAACCACAAAAGATGAATTGGAACATAATTGATTATTTGATATTAAGTATTTCGTTGTAAATTTCTCTTTGTTTTTCTAAAACAAATTTATCATTGTTCCTTTCATCTGCTAATTTGATGGCATTCTCCGAAATCTTTGTTGCAAGTCGCTTATTGTCGATAAACTCTATCATTTTGCTTGCGCAACTAATGCGGTCTCCGGGAGAGAAGAATATGCCACTTATGTAGTCTTTGGCAAGTTCCGGCATCGCCCCTGCATAGGATATTATTGAGGGTACTCCAACTGTTTGAGCTTCTGCAACAGCAAGGGAATAGCTTTCTACATAACTCGTCTGTACCATTCCTATACATTTATGCATGATTTCGATAATTTCAGTTGCATTTAGCGGTCCGGTAAAGATAATATTATTCTCTAGTCCCAATTTTTTTATCATCTTTTTCAAGAAAGTCAAATACCCAGGTTGGTGCAACCAGTTGTTGTCTTTGAAATTTCCTATTATATATAATTTTGTCTCAGGGTATTTCCGTTTTACAATACTTAAAGCTTTTATGGCTGTTTGTATACTTTTGTATGGTGTCGGCCCTGCTGCAGAACAGTAGAAGTCTTTACAGTTGTCGTTGTATTCCCATTTTTTTGCATTCCAGAATTCTTCTCTTATGGACATTCCTGTCTCATAGATGTATGCCTCGTTGTTTATAAGCTTTATTTGGTCTCTTATCCATTTTGATTGAGTGGAGATGTGTTTGTATAACTTTATGGCTTTTTCATCTCTTTTACCCAATACTGCCATATTTTTCTTTTCCTTATATATTGATTTTTTGAAAGGGAAAAGAATCTCTCGCATGCCGAGGCATTCTATGGTCTCGCTTATTGATAGGTCACCGTAGTACACATTGGCGCACGGTGTATGAAGCCCTTGTATTTCAAGCAGTAGAGGAGTTGTTAAGTTGAATGTCGGTATAAGTGCGCTAAAGTAGTTCTCTACCCCCCAGACATGTATGATGTCTGGGGATATGCTTGTGCACAATTCTTTTATTCTATTGCAGTTCTCATCCGATGGTAAACCGTTTTTTTCTGATTTCCAGTTTGGCAGAATGTATTCCTCAAAATGTTCGTTGATTGTATTATGCTCAATATCCTGTGTATTACCGGTTCTGCTTTTGGTAATATTTATAAGATGTATGCCGCCTGTAGATACCAACAGGCGTGCCATAGAAAACAACCATGAGCCACTGGCCTTGTTTGCTCCATGACTTTGTATGCAGTTGGAAAACCATAATATCTTCTTCATGACAATGCTTCTTTGATATAATCAATGGATGATTTTACAATAGAATCGCTTATAATGTATGTATCTTCTTGTGGTTGTAGGGAGTTGATTTGTGTTCCATCCAAATCGGTTACTTTATTTATGATATTCTTAAGTTTATATCTTTCCATCAAGTCTATGAATCGTGATGCTCTTATTGCTTCCTCATAGTATGCAAGGAATGGTGTCTTGAACTTCAACGCAAAAGCGACTCCGTGGAAGGAATCTGTATATAAGAATTTAGCATTTCTTATAAAATCCACCCATTCTACAGGACCAAGTGTGTAGTATGTCTTGTCGGACCAAGAGAAGTAGTGCGGTTTGCTCGATGTAAGTGATATTGAATAAACAGGTATGTTCCCGTACTCTTTCTTTATCTTCTCTATCGCAGCTTTATGCCCTCCGTCTATCTCTTCGCCCAGTATATATGTCAGTATATATTCTCTTTTTGGAGTCTTTGATGATGTGAACTCTTTGAAAGAGTGCAAGAATGTAGGGTCAGCAACAATCTGCGTTTTCTTCCCGGTAAGGTTCTTGACGAAGTTTTGTGTTTCAATGTTACGAACCGATATAGAGTTGAATGATGATAACAAATTGCTTATCTGTTCCCTATCCTCTGGCTCAACTTTGTTTATTGCGCAACAAGGTGCATACGATATCTTTTTTCCCTTGAAACAGTCCTTAAAATTGAAGAAATATGCAGCATTCTTGTGATGTGCTGGAGCCCAAACCTGGTCGCTTCCAACAAATATGGCATCTAGGTCATACAGCTTGTTGAAATTGTTCAGGTTACATAATGGTCCTACATTAAGATGCTTATTCCTGAATTCATCGAAACGTGTACGCATCTTTCCACTCATTAATATGCATGTAAGTCCAGTAATAATGCTCTCTTTCGAAATGTTGTGCTTGACTATTCTTAGGCTTTGCTTTATATCATTCATGAATGGTGTCTTGTCTTTGCCTGGTATATAGTTGATGATGGTTACATCATGCCCTAACGACTCTAATGTTTTCATTAGGGCATAGCATTGTAGCAGACCCCCGAAGTTTGTCCCAAAATGATATGTAAGTATTCCTATTCTCATTTATGTATTTATTTAAATTGTACTTCTCATTTTATCACTCCAAGAATTTTATTTATAATTCTTTTGTATAATGGAATATTTGTACAAATATATGTAACTTTATATACGCTTTTTTCTCCTATCATATTAAAAAAAATATCTCTTTTAGGATGAGGTTTTGAACTATGGCTATACGCACTATTGTATTTTATGGATTCTTCAAATGTTTTTACCTTTGATATAAGGTTTAAATTACTGTATGCATTGTCTCCTTTTGCCGTGTTCACAAGAATCAAACCACAACCTTTATCGTCATCAAATAATGGATCTATATTGTTTATACCCCAGAAGTCTGCAATTGAGATGTCACTATGGCTTTTGCCTTGTTTTGTGGGGCACTTATAGCAAGATGGTCGAAGTATTATGTCTCTCAAAAATGCACGCATGAATGCGTTTTTGTCGAGTGTCTCGGCGAAAACGCCTGAATTATTTCCATCGTAGTTGGAAAAATTCAGTTTTAGCAGGAAACTGAATTTTTTCCATCCGGTAATCTTGCTGCGGAAACTTATAGCTTCAATGCAAGATTTATATGTTTCGCCATAGGCGAAACCGACTGAATTTTTTCCATCCGGTATAGTCTTCAATAGTTTGGAGCATGTTTCTTCAAGGTACATGTTCCAAACTTTGGGACTGGGTACGCCATGGCATATAATATCAACAGCAAGTAAGTTCTCGTATTCTTTTCGCAAATATTTTTTGAGTCCTGCAATTTGACATGGAGTGCCGCTAAAAAGAACTTCACGACCTTGCTTAAGGAATTCTTCTGCTTGCTTATATGCATTACCAACAATGGCTTGCACATATTTGCTGCCGCGGAAAGGGGCAATTCCTTCAATAGTCTCTGTGTAATTGAATTCCGGCA
The DNA here is from genome assembly GCA_045632745.1 of Alloprevotella sp. Lineage (GTDB taxonomy): Bacteria > Bacteroidota > Bacteroidia > Bacteroidales > Bacteroidaceae > Alloprevotella. The sequence continues at coordinate 30,073 of JAZQXH010000029.1, read as the reverse complement.
TCCAATCGTCGTTGAACTTAACTCCGAACACAATACCGCCTTTTTTGATTGTCTCTTCTGCCAACAATGTGAATATGCCACCTGAAGAACTTTGCATCCTTATCTCTTCGTTCTTGTTATATGCTGCATAAACTTTCTGTGGTTTGCGTGGTTCGCTTTGATTGATGACAGGGCAAACCTTTTCGCACAGTCCACAATCAATGCATAATGCGGTGTCAATGACGGGGTATAGAAAACCTTCGTTGTCCGCCTGCATTGTAATGCATTGCTTGGGGCAACGCTGTACACAAGCGTTGCATCCACAGCATTTCTGTTTGTCCTTTACATAAATCATCTGTGCAATATTTTATTCTTTAATTTATTCAAAATATTTATACAAATCCTTCTTTCTTCTTTTCGGCATCCGATGAAATATATACACGTCAGTGATGACAGAACGGATACTATGCCGATGGTAAGAAAACGTGATGTCGAGGGTTGCATTATTATGCTTGTTAGCAATGGCGGAATTATTGAAATCGCTGTCACAATGATGACATTGAGGTATACCTCTTTCAGGAATCTCATTGCAGGCAGTTGTGCCATGCTCCTAAGGAAATATAGGCGTGCAAGCAGGCAAATCTGGGATATGATGATTGCTGCAACCAGAGTTGATTCGGGCGGCATGCCAAGATATAGCAATAGATATGAAATAGGAAAGTTTAGTAAAAGGATAAACCCAACTACGAGTTGGTAGTTGCGTATCTTACCCGTAGCAGCCTGGGCTGTGATTAGCGTGTTTGAAACAATCTCACAAAGGGTGAGTATAAGAACAAGACGGGTGAACACGACGGTATATTCCGGTACTTCTTTTAGCCAAATTGTCAATACATAATTTGTTTCAAAGAACAAAGGTATTGTTATTGTTAAGAATAGGTAATATGAGAATCTTGCTCCAACAAACACCAATTTATGCATGCGTGCAAGGTCGCCCGATGCATACCCTTTTGTAATCTGTGGGTTGAGGGCCATAGTGAAATTGGTGATAAAGTGTGTGACGACGCTGTTCACTTGCATAGCGATGCCGCGGGCTGCATTGACAATAGGCCCATGGAAAATATTTATGATGAGGTTGACTCCTTGGTTCTTTGCCACACCGGCAAGGCTGCCCATAAAACTCCATCCTGCAAAAGCGAATATTTCCTTGAACATCTTATTGTCCCATACATAGTGATATTTACAAATCTTGAATTTCTTGGTGCAGTATCTCCAATATATTATTAGAGAAGTTGTTGGAGGAATTAAACAAAGGGCTGAGTAGACGATGAGTTTGTCTCCGTTGCAATAATCCGTTGCAAATGCGATCGCAAGCCTTGCTGTTGCGTCAAAAATAGTCATGTAAGCAAATGCAGACATCTTTTCATATGCGATGATTGCTGCATTGAATGGTACTGCTATCAAGTTTATCGCAAAAGCTAATGCAGATAGTTGCAACACCCAATTCGCAGCATCCATTCGCCCTTCAGGTATGTTCATTTTGTTGTTGAGAAACCATACTCCAAGGGCTTCTATGAAAATGATTACAATAATGGCGAGAATAAAATGAATGTTTATGGATGTTGCAAATGTCTTGCTCAACTCTTTCTCGTCACCTTTTCCAAGTGCAAATGTAAAAAAACGACTAACGCTTGATGATAATGATGAAGAAACAAGCATAAACATAGATACAAGACCTCCGACTACATTGTGTATACCGTAATCCGTTTCGCCAAGTGCGTTCAATATTACGCGAGTGGTGTAGAAACTGATTGCCATCATTGCAATCATTCTAATATACAGTAATATTGTATTCTTGGCTATGCGCTTATTATTTACTGAATTAGACATAATTTTAAAGGAGCCAAGGGCTCGTTAAGAGGTTATGAGGATACTGCGTATCGTTATGAGAAACCTGAAGGTTTGTTGGGAGAGACCTTCGGTCTGTTCTGAGGAACCTGGCGGTTCGTTAAGAGAGACCTGGTGGTCTGTTAAGAGGAACCAGTGGTTCGTTCAGAGGAGGCTATGCCTCGTTGGGAAGTTAGGAGGATTCTGCGTATCGTTCTGAGGTTATGAGGAGGCGGAGCCTCGTTGGGAGGAACTGGAATGGTTGTATCGGGTGCCTTTGTAATCTGTTGATTTTAGAGTTTGAATAAGGGCATTGATTGCATGGCTGAGGCGGATGCATTCGTTATATAAATCCTTGAAAGTTTCGTCATCAATAAAACCGACATTGTGGGCACGAATTATTTGACTTCTTGTTTCTCCTGCAGAACCTTTTGCTATGAATAAAAAGTTCTTGAATTCCTTATTTCCCTGTCTCTCAAATCCCTCTGCGATGTTGTCCATTATAGAACCACTCGAAGAACGAATCTGCTGAACAAATCGACTATCGTATTTAAACTCTTCCTCCTTTGTTATCGTGTATATTTTGGTGCATAACGCACTCGCCATTTGCCAGATTCGTAATTCTTCAAAATTGTCAATTGTCATAGAGGATAGAGAGTGGAGCCTGGGGCTCGTTAAGAAGTTAAGAGGAACCTGCGGTTCTTTATGAAGTTTAGAAGAACCTAAAGTTTCGTTAAGAGAGACCTGTGGTCTGTTATGAGGAGCATTCTGCTCGTTATGATGAACTTTCGGTTCGTTAAAAAGTTCTGAGGAACCTGGCGGTCCGTTGGGAGGTTCAGAAGTCAGGGAATGAGGTCGGGGGGAGGGCTTAAAGATTATGAAAGGAATGGGTTTTATTCGGCTTGTTCGTAATAATATGAGTAATCAATACCTTTCATAAACATTTCTCGGTCGTCTATCTGATTTGTCAGTGCTGATTTTACGAGTGTTTTTAGATGAGTGCTATCGCTTACACTTTCGCGCATGGCTGAGAGGTATTCATTCTTGTCAATCTTACTCCAATCGACACACAACTTCAATGAGTGTTTCAGCATCAGATCAAACCAGATTCGGGTGCTACGCCCATTTCCCTCCATAAAGGGATGAGCTACATTCATTTCGACGTATTTGTCTAGTATCTCGTCGAATGTGGTTTCGGGCATCCTTTCTATCATTTCTAATGTTGCTGGGAAGTGCATGCAATTGGCAAATGTGAATCCGCCTTTTGAAATGTTTTTGGTACGTATCTGCCCTGCAAAATCATATAAACCTCCGAAGATGTAGGCGTGTATCTGTTGGAGACATTTTAAGGTGCCGGGTTCTAGTCGTTGCAAGAGTCCACTTTCGTAAAGTTGGTAGGCTTTTTTTTGACTCTGTCCGTCTATGGTGTTGTCGCTATATGTAAACCAGTCTAGGAATTTGTTTGCTCTATTGCTGGGATAGTTTTTTGCTAATATTTTTACGCTTTCTGCGTCTATTGCATCTGCAGTTCGCTGTTTTCCGTCAGGGGATTCGAATTTGAACTGGTTAGTGACGCTAACCACTTCAGTTGCGCTCTTAGATATTTTACCTTTTAGATATTTCCAATAGTTGCGACATTTGACATAGTCTTCCTCGTTGTTGATTGCTCGTACAATATCTACAGCAGAAAACCACCATTTACATTGTTCGTTGTCCCATACGGCACGAACCTCATGGTCGTTAAAGAATCTAATTGATTTCTTGTGATGCATATCTTTATATTTAGAGCAAGGGAGATTGTGCTGGGGAACGGGGAGAGAGGACTCTCGTTCTGAAGTTCTGAGAAACCGGAGGTTTGTTCTAAAGGTTCTGAGGTCCGGGGAACGGAAACTAGATTACAGATTACAGCTGCCGTGCGGTTTATTTAGCTCCGGCGGATCACTCGGATCTGCGCGTATCATTTTAGATACTTGTGATACTCGTGATACGTGGAGGATGACTTTATTCGCGTTCTACGATCCAGCGTTCGAGGTTGCGGGTGGCGCTGGAGATGTTGGCGCCTATTTTGATGATTTCGCGTCCGTCGGCGGTGAAGGGGAGGGCGTAGTCTTTGTTGTTGATTTGTTGGAGGGCTTCCTCGGCGGTGCTGTCCAATTTAAGTTTGATGACGTAAACGTATTTTTCGGTGGTGATGAGCAGGTCGATACGACCATTGGAGGTGCGGTACTCAGCCTGCGTATATATTCCCATCAACTTGGTGAAGATGAACATGACGTTCTGATAGTGGTTCTCCAGGTCCTTGATAATCTCATAAGGGGTGTCTGCCATAAGTGCTTTGAGGCGACGCATAAAGTCGTCCACTTTTCCCTGACGCACTTCGCGGACGAACTTTCCGATGAATGAGGGGGAATCTGTTTCTGAAATGGGAGTGTAGTAGGGGAGTAAGAAACTTACGAATCCTTCTTTGACTTCTTCGTTGGGGAAATCAAGGGTATATAGACGTACACTGGCATCGTATTCCTTGATGGTGAGATACCCGCTTTGATAGAGTACTGCGATGGGATTTTCTACGTGCAACTGAATACTGTCTAACTCTGTTGCAGACGCTTCATACCCAGAGAGTTCTTTAGGATTTACATGCAGGTCTTTCAACAACTCCACTAAATAAGTGGGTGTTCCGGTGCTGAACCAGTAACTGCCGTAGTTGCTATTTTTTAGTGTATGGAGAAGACTGAAGGGATTGTAAATCCCTGGAACATTGTGACTAAAGTGATAGCCATCGTAACGGTGGCGCAGTGTTTCGTATGCCGCCGCTTTTATTTGATTGTTTTGCGCTGCAAGGACTTCTATCTCGTTGTCAAAATAATGACGCAATTCGGTTTCGGTGATACCACAAACATCATGGTAGCGCGACTCCATGGAGATGTCCTCCAAGTTGTTCAAGTCGCTGAATACGCTTACTTTACTGAACTTCGTGACGCCAGTGAGCATCACAAAACGCAAGTCGCCGTCAGCGCTTTTCAGTGTGCCATAGAATGCCTTTAGAGCCGTGCGGAATTCCTTTTGCAACGTTTCGTTACCAATCGCTTGAAGCAGTGGTTTGTCGTACTCATCAATAAGTACCACGACATTGGTTCCAGTCTTTTGTTTCGCACTACGAATTAACTGTCGTAAACGTCCTTCCGGGCTATGGTCGATAGGTTCACTGTCGTATAGTCGTTCATATATCGTAAGCTGTTCATTGAGCAGGTCGTACAGATCTTGTAGTTTACTAAAGGGTTTGGCATTGAGGTCGAGATGGAGCACAGGGTGTTGCGTCCACTCTTTTTCTAAATCTGCAAGTGCCAGTCCTTGAAACAATTCCTTGCGACCTTGAAAGTAGGCTTCTATAGTTGAGAGCAACAGACTCTTTCCGAAGCGACGTGGGCGACTGAGAAAGTAGTATTTACCTTCTGTCGCCAAACGATAGACGTGGGCTGTTTTATCTACATACACCCAATCGTCTTTCCTTATTTCTGCAAATTGTTGTATGCCAATAGGAAATTTCATGGTCGCTTGTGTTTTATAGAGTTGAGTTGTTTAGAGTACAGAGAATAGAGTAGAGTTGCCTTCCGGATTGTTTTTGTCTCCGGCGGATCACGGGGATCTACACGGTTTTTAGATAGAGGACAAAGTACAACTGCCTTGCGGATTGTTTTTTATACTCCGGTGTATCACTCGGATCTGCGTGTATCATTTTAGATACTTGTGATACTCGTGATACGTGGAGGATGACTTTATTCGCGTTCTACGAGCCAGCGTTCGAGGTTGCGGGTGGCGCTGGAGATGTTGGCGCCTATTTTGATGATTTCGCGTCCGTCGGCGGTGAAGGGGAGGGTGTAGTCTTTGTTGTTGATTTGTTGAAGGGCTTCCTCGGCGGTGCTGTCCAATTTAAGTTCGATGACGTAAACGTATTTGTCGGTGGTGATGAGCAGGTCGATGCGTCCATAGGAGGTACGGTACTCCGCTTGCGTATATATTCCCATCAACTTGGTGAAGATGAACATGACGTTCTGATAGTGGTTCTCCAGGTCCTTGATAATCTCATAAGGGGTGTCTGCCATAAGTGCTTTGAGGCGACGCATGAAGTCGTCCACTTTTCCCTGACGCACTTCGCGAACGAACTTTCCGATGAATGAGGGGGAATCTGTTTCCGAAATGGGAGTGTAGTAGGGGAGTAAGAAACTCACGAATCCTTCTTTGACTTCTTCGTTGGGGAAGTCAAGGGTATATAGACGTACACTGGCATCGTATTCCTTGATGGTGAGATACCCGCTTTGGTAGAGTACTGCGATGGGATTTTCTACGTGCAACTGAATACTGTCTAACTCAGTTGCAGAGGCTTCATACCCAGAGAGTTCTTTAGGATTTACATGCAAGTCTTTCAACAACTCCACTAAATAAGTGGGGGTTCCGGTGCTGAACCAGTAACTGCCGTAGTTGCTGTTTTTTAGTGTATGGAGAAGACTGAAAGGATTGTAAATTCCTGGGACATTGTGACTAAAGTGATAACCATCGTAACGGTGGCGCAGTGTTTCGTATGCAGCCTCTTTCGTTTGATTGTTCTGCGTAGCAAGGACTTCAATCTCGTTGTCAAAATAATGGCGCAATTCGGTTTCGGTGATACCACAAACATCATGGTAGCGTGACTCCATGGAGATGTCTTCGAGATTATTTAAGTCACTGAATACGCTTACTTTGCTGAACTTAGTGACGCCTGTGAGCATCACAAAACGCAAGTCGCCGTCAGCGCTTTTCAGTGTGCCATAGAAAGATTTGAGGATATTGCGCAATTCTACCTGAAGGGACTCGTTGCCTATGGCTTGCAGCATAGGTTTGTCGTACTCATCGATAAGTACCACGACGTTCTGACTCGTCTTTTGCTTCGCACTTTTGATTACTGCACGAAAACGTTGTGAGAGGCTGCTGTTGCCAGCTTCGCTTGAACCGTATGTTGTCTCCCATTCTCTTAGGTAGGTATCGAGAATATTGTTTAATTCATCGGCTGTGGCGTAGCGTTCCGCATTGAGGTCGAGATGCAACACAGGGTGTTGCGTCCACTCTTTTTCTAAATCTGCAAGTGCCAGTCCCTGAAACAATTCCTTGCGACCTTGAAAGTAGGTTTCTATCGTTGAGAGCAACAGACTCTTTCCAAAGCGACGTGGGCGACTGAGAAAGTAGTATTTACCTTCTGTCGCCAAACGATAGACGTGGGCTGTTTTATCTACATACACCCAATCGTCCTTCCTTATTTCTGCAAATTGCTGTATGCCAATAGGAAATTTCATGGTCGCTTGTGTTTTATAGAGTTGAGTTGTTTAGAGTACAGAGAATAGAGTAGAGGACAACTGCCGTGCGGATTACTTTATTTATCAACGTGATTACACTGATTATACGGTTTTGCTATGCAGGATAAGATTCAGTGTCATCTGTTCAATCTGTTGATTTTTAATTTATCAACGTGATTACACGGATTGTGTAATAGAGTACAGAACTCAGAGTTCAGAGGACAACTGCCTTGCGGTGTGTTTATAGTTCCAGCGTATCACGGGGATCTACACGGATACTTATTTGTATTTTTCTTGGAACATGAACCAATGGTCGACGTTAAGTCAATTATTCAAGTTTCGCAAGTGCTCAACTTGTTAGGTTATAAGGTCTTAAGGTTATAATGTTTTAAGGTTTACCATTCGGGGAACTTCCCTTTCGTTTATATAAACAGTCTGGATAGTCCTCAAAACCTTAAAGCGTAGCGACCTAATAACCTCGTAACCTAATTCAACTGAAGCTTGCGAAAGTTGAGTCAATAACTCTCACGAATGTTTTTAATGTTGAAAGATGAGAGTTTAGAGTGTGATTAGTGTTTGTAGTTTAATCATCAACGTAAGTTATTGGATGTGTGTTCGTTTTATGATTCTACTTTTTGTCGTACTGTTCGTAAATAGAGTTTTTGGAGATGAACTCGGGGACGATTTGCTTCATGAGCATTACCATTTCGGGGATTTCTACGGCGCGTCCGAGTTGTTCGAGTTTGTCAACTGCTGCGCAAGCATCTTCGTAGTTGTATTCGCGTACTTTGGCGATGTGGATGCGGTCGTGCTCTGTAGGAATCGTGTTTTCGGCGTTAGAGAGTACTTCTTCGTAGAGCTTTTCACCTGGGCGAAGACCTGTATATTCAATCTTGATGTCCTTTCCTTCGACGAGTCCTGCAAGTTTTATCATTCGCTTGGCGAGGTCGGCAATTTTGACACTTTCGCCCATGTCGAAAGCAAAGATTTGATTGCCATCTGTCATTGTCGCTGCTTCCATTACGAGGCGGCATGCTTCGGGAATGGTCATGAAGAAACGAGTGATTTCGGGATGTGTCACAGTGACGGGACCTCCCTTAGCGATTTGTTCGCGAAAACGTGGAATGACCGAACCGTTTGACCCCAGTACATTGCCGAAACGTGTGGTGACAAATTTTGTCTTGCCGGGCGTTTTGCCCTGTTGCATACTGAGACCGAGACTCTGTACGTAGATTTCTGCAATGCGCTTGGTGCAACCCATTATGTTCGTGGGGTTTACTGCCTTATCGGTGCTGACCATTACCATCTTTTCTACATCGTACTTGAGGCAGAAGTCTGCAACATTGCGCGAACCATATACATTCACCAAAACAGCTTCGCAGGGATTTTCTTCCATCAAAGGAACGTGCTTATATGCAGCTGCGTGGAATACCACCTGTGGACGATATTTACGGAATGCGTAATCGAGGCGGTTGGGCTGGCGCACGTCGCCAATGACGGGCACGAAGTCTAATTCGGGGAATCGTTCGTCGAACTTCAGACGTACGTTGTGCATAGGAGTTTCGGCATTGTCGTACATCACCAACTGCTTGATGCCGAAGGTTGCCAACTGGCGGCAGAGTTCAGAACCGATACTGCCAGCAGCACCGGTAACCATCACGACTTTGCCTTCAAAGTTCTTCTTGATCACCTCCATGTTGATCTTGATTTCTTCGCGACCTAGAAGGTCCTCAATTTTCACCTCACGAATCACTGTGCGCTCAGCGGAGCGTGATTTTCCGAATTCGTCCATCGGAGGCGTGATAAGGAACTTTATGCCTAATTTGGTTCCATATTCAATGAGGCGTTCGCGCTCGCTGGCAGCACTATGTTGAGTGGGGAAGAGGATGGCGTCGATGTTGTGTAGTTCGCAAATGCTTTTAACGTCTTCGGGATTTCTGAAATAAAAACCTTTCAGTCCTTGCAAAGAGTATCTTTTTGAGTCTATTACGTAATTGATAAACCCTTTTATCCTATAAGATGAATCTCCCTGGAAGCGTAACGCCAAAGATGCAGACTTCTCGTCGTTTCCGTAAACCAATACGTTGGGTGTGAGACTGTGTTTTACTGTTCCTTTTTTCAGAAAGTCGTAGAGCACTATCATGATGATTCTCATCAACATCAGCAAACCAAATGTAAGGATGAGGTCGAAAATGAAAAATGCGATGCAGTTCTTAAGTGCCCATTGGAAGAAAGGTAATGCAATACCCACAATCATCATCATTCCCAGTGACTTAAAGAATACGGCGGTAAAGATGCGTGTAAAGTCTCTCAGTGTAGAGTGACGGATGATGGTAAGATACGTGGCGAACCCTACGTATGAAAAAAGTGAAAGTGTGATGGAGGTTCCCAACCAGAGTGCGGCTTCTTCGGGCTGTGGCGTCCATTTGCCCAGAAAGTACATCAAGTAAAGTGTACTTGACGATGCAATCGCTGAACCCAAAACGTCGATGAATAGAATGATCCAAGGACTCAGGTAGCGCTTGAAAGGGATTATTCTTTTGATAAATGATAACATTCGTAATTTTTTAGTAGCGAAATCAAATCTGTGCGATAAAGAGCGGTGGCCTTAATCGCGCTGGAAAATGTCTCTTGTGTAAACCTTGTCCTTCACATCGTCGAGACTGCTGTCGTATCGGTTGGCGATGATGGCTTGCGACTGTGCTTTAAACGCTTCAAGGTCGTTGACAACCTTGCTGCCGAAGAAGGAGGTGTCGTTTTCCAATGTTGGTTCGTAGATAATGACGTTGGCTCCTTTTGCCTTGATGCGCTTCATAATGCCCTGGATGGCGCTCTGGCGGAAGTTGTCGGAGTTTGCTTTCATCGTGAGGCGGAAGATGCCGATGGTGGGGGGTGTTTGAGAGTTGAGAGTTGAGAGTTGAGAGTTGAGCGTACTGTTGTACTGATTGTGCTCTGTATAATCATACCAACCAGCCATGCGGAGTACCTGGTCAGCGATGAAGTCCTTGCGCGTGCGGTTGCTTTCAACGATTGCCGACATCATGTTTTGGGGCACATCCTGGTAGTTGGCAAGCAACTGCTTGGTGTCCTTTGGCAGACAGTAACCACCGTAGCCGAAAGAGGGGTTGTTGTAGTGTGTGCCAATGCGCGGATCGAGACCGATGCCCTGAATGATGGCAGCTGAGTCGAGACCTTTCATCTCGGCATACGTGTCGAGTTCGTTGATGTAGCTGACACGGAGGGCAAGATAAGTGTTGGCAAAGAGTTTTACCGCCTCCGCTTCTTTGAGTCCCATAAAGAGCGTGTCCACATCGGGCTTGATGGCGCCCTGCTGCAAAAGTCCAGCAAATGTATGCGCTGCTTCAGTGAGGCGTTCTACATCGGCAATGGTGCTGATGGCAGTGTTTTCTTCGTCGTACTGCTGAATCTGCTTGGGTACGCCTACGATGATGCGCGAGGGGTAGAGGTTGTCGTAGAGGGCCTTGCTCTCTCGCAAGAATTCGGGAGAGAAGAGGAGGTTGAACTTCTTGCCCTGCAATGCATTTTCTGTAGTAAAGCGCTGTGCGTACTTCACGTAGAGACTGCGGCAGTAACCAACGGGGATTGTGCTCTTGATGACCATTATGGCGTCGGGATTGTATTTTAAAACCAGGTCGATAACGGTTTCAACCGCAGAGGTGTCGAAGAAATTCTTCTGACTGTCGTAGTTGGTTGGAGCTGCGATGATGACGAACTCGGCATCTTTGTATGCGGCTTCGGCATCCAGGGTTGCTGTGAGGTTGAGCTGTTTTTCAGCAAAATATTTTTCGATGTAGTCGTCCTGTATGGGTGAAATGCGGCGATTGATTTTTTCAACTTTCTCAGCCATGATGTCCACAGCCATCACTTCGTTGTGTTGCGCAAGGAGGGTTGCCATGCTAAGCCCAACGTAACCAGTGCCCGCTACTGCTATTTTCATGAGTTCAATGATTTATGTAGAAATTAGTAACGCTAAGAGTCCTGTTTCATAGAGGCGAGTTCAATGTATTTTCCTATTTTCGGCATAGCGAAAAATAGAACCCATCCAAAATGAGATTCTTAAGTTGCAGAATTTCTTTATTTTGTTACAAATAATAACAAATGAGTCGTTGTTTTTTTACGTAGAAAAAGTACTCGTAGAATAGTGCTTTTTATGATTGTTTTGTTGACCGTTATATACAACTATTCACCACCTATGCGTGTTAATTCTCTGATATTTATATATTTAGAGTATTAACCGTGGGGGCGGATTTCGGGGTTGTGATATGTGCTTGGGTGGTGTGATACTTTTGTTTAAAACAAAACGTTCTACACTACCTCGCAAAGGTAGGTATTAAAATTGACTTGGCAAATTATATTTTAATAAAATTTAAGTATCACAAATGTTCAACTTGTTAGGTTATAAGGTATTGAGGTTGTGAGGTTATGAGGAACCTGCGGTCCGTTTAGAGGAGCCGGGGGCTCGTTGGGATGAGCATACGGCTCGTTAAGAGGTTCAGAGGAACCAGAGGTTCGTTGGGAGGAACCTGCGGTCCGTTCAGAGGAGGCTGCGCCTCGTTGGGAGGTTCAGAGGAACCTGGCGGTTTGTTGGGAGGAGCATACAGCTCGTTAAGAGGTTAAGTGGAACCTATGGTATGTCGTGAGGTTCAAATTACATTTGTTAAATTGTTTTTGAGGAGGGGACACACGACTTACTTTAATTTCTTCAAGGTTAGTGGTTTACATGGTGAAATCAGGAAGATTTGTTTTTAAAAAAAATATTGATTACACCCTTCTTTTGTTGCACATTCGTAATTTAATAATTCCGAAATTCTGCCTTGATTTTTTTCGTGCATTTCGATTTTTGGCGTAAAAAAAAGACTTGCAAATATCGTACTTTTTGTGAGGTGTTAGGTGGCAAAATAGAGGGTGAAATCGTTAATATTTGTAAAAACAGTGCGAAATGCAGATTTGGAGATCGCAATTTTTTGTAGTATCTTTGCACAAAGAAAAGGAGGGTCATGTTGCCCTCCTTTTTTTGTGTCCTTTCTCCTGAAAACTTCCTCAAACATCGGAATTTTTTCTTTTGAAGTAGGAATTTTTTCCTTTGAAGAAAAACTTTTTTCCTTTGAGGAAGGAAATTTTTGCTCTATTTTTCCGAAAAATTCTGTTAAATTTCGCAAGAATTCCTTAACAGAAGTTAAAGTTTTAAACTTTTTTACTTTTTGAGCGGTGTTAAGGGATGTTAAAAAAAACTTGACAACGATTTTGTCAAGTTTTTAGTAGACGAGTTATTAGGTACGAGTAGACGAGAGGGTTAGACTCGAACGCTTGCTTGCACGCTGCATAGCCTTAAAACCTCATAACCTAAGAATAGTAGACGAGTTATTAGGTACGAGCGAGGGGAAAGGAGAAATCAGAGATGAGAAATAGCCTTGCGGAGACTGCATAGTCTTAAAACCTCATAACCTTATAACCTTATTCATAACCTTACAACCTCACAACCTTACTCATAACCTCAAATTTTATTTATTCTCCATCGCCAGTTGGGCGTGCCCCATTGTGTTGCGCAGATTGATTTCTACGCAGGGGTGCAAGTGAGTGTTTTGATTTTCGTTTACCAGCATCATGTCGATGCCAAAGGGACCCTCGTATTTGCGGTTTAAAATGGTGGGTAGGAGTTGCTTTAGTAGGGTGATGCAGTTCTGGATTTTTGTCCAGGGGAAGTGGCGGTTGAGCAGTTGCTTTAGTTCTGTCTGTGTGCCCGTGACGTTGCCTAAGTAGTTGCCCCCGACAGAGGTGTTGAACACGGAGAGTCCGGCGTAGTTAATGCTACCGTCGGGCTGAGCGTAGAATTCCAGTGCGAAGTCCTGCAGGCGGTTGCAGTAGCGCTCAACTGCCACGCCCCCGTGTTGGCGAACAATGTTGGCTATGCGCTGAAGTGTGGGAGCGTCGAACGCATCGGCATCCACTCTGAACACACCTCGTCCGCTGCTCGACCAAGGCGATTTGACCATTGCTTGCGGGTAGCGGTTGATGGCAGTCACAGCGTCGTCGAGCGTTGTGCACCAATGTGCATCGCCTGTATATTCGGGGTTGGCGCTTTTCAGAGCGTTCAGCAGTTGCACAGCAGTTTCCCGACTGCTCAGGCGGCGCAGGTCGGCAAGGTATTCGTCGGTGGGCAGGAGTTCGTCGCTCACTCTGCAGCGGCGTAGCGTGTGGCGCAGGTAGGCATCCCATCCCCAGGGCTGAATGCGATTGATTTGTTGCAACAGGGTGGGCGTGAGTTCGCGTTTATATACGTAGTTTACGCCTGCAATGCTTGCCACGGGGCGCTCGCACTCGTCGGGCAGCAGGATAAAGTCGCCTGCTACCGCCCATAATTCAGGTAGCGTGCATCGCTCTGCCGCCATGCGCTGCGCAGCCTTGGTGGGTACGTAGTAGGGCGAGCCGAAACCGAGGGCTTCGTCGTGGGAGGGGTTGAAAATGTGGAGCGTCATTGGGGTAGGAGGAGGGATGAGGCTGCGCCTCGTTGGGAGGAACCTGGCGGTTCGTTGGGAAAGTTGGGAAGAGGCTACGCCTCGTTGGGAGTAACCTGTGGTTCGTTGGGAGGGAACTACGCCTCGTTGGGAGGTTATGAGGTTGTGCAGCGTGCAAACAAGCGTTCAGGTCTGACCATCTCGTCAACTTGTTTACTATCAACTCGTTTACTACTTTTCAAGAAAATTCGTGAAGACGCGCTTGGCTTCGTTGTAGCCCTCTTCGTAGAGGCGCATCATTTTGGTTGTGTCGGTGCAGAGGCGCGACACTTCGAGTGGGCGCTGCGGACGGATGACGAGCGCTTTGCCCTGGCGCTCCATTTCTTCGACAAACGATATTTGCTCGTTGTACATTTCGCGTCGGCGCTCAAGGGTGCGGCGTAGCGCCGGATATTTGCGGTAGAGGAAGGCGCTGCGGCGATAGAAGTTGGAGTTGGAGCGATAGCCCTCGTTGCGCGTCAGTACTACGACGTTGAACGTGTGGCCCATGTCGATAGCGCGCTGAAGTGGGATGCTGTCGCTGATACCTCCGTCGAGCATGGGTATGCCATCGACTTCCGTCGGCGGACATACGAAGGGCAGGCTGCTCGATGCTTTCGCCAAAGCCAGAATGCGGTCCTCGCTGTGCTTCTCGCGGATGTAGTTGGGTTCGCCTGTGAGGCAGTTGGTCGTAACGATTTCGTAGATGGCAGGATTGCGTTCGTACGTGTCGTAGTCGTAGGGATAGATTTGGCGCGGCAGGCGGTTGTAGAGCAGGTCGAGGTCGAGGATGCTGCGCTGTTTGGGCCAGAACTTAAGGCCTACGTATTTGTGGGTGTACATGATGTCGAGCGTAGATTTGCGGGCACGTTCGCGCTGATGGCTCATGTACGAAAGTCCGTGGCAGGCGCCAGCCGAAACACCCACTCCGTAGGGCAGATTTATGCCCGCGTCGAGCATATAGTCGAGCACGCCGGCTGTGAAAACGCCACGCATGCCTCCACCTTCGAGTACGAGGCCGGCGTTGCGCAGCAATTCTGCTGCTTGTGGAGAGTTATAGGTTTCTGTGTTGTTCATCTAATTGCAAAAAAAGGTATCCAATATTAAAAATAATAGGAGTATTTGGTGCAAAGTTACAGTAAATTGAAATAAAAGATGTAATTTTGCAGATAAATTAAACCCTAACTTTGTGAATTATGCTGTTTACAAAAGCTACATACGTTGAACGCCGCCAGGCATTGCGTTCGCTCGTGGGCAACGGGCTGATTGTGTTGATGGGCAATAATGATTCGCCGCTCAACTATCCCGCCAATGCCTATAAGTTTCGTCAGGACAGTTCGTTCCTTTACTTCTTCGGTCAGCACCGCGATGGACTCGTGGGCGTGATTGACTGCGAGAGCGGTAAGGAGGTGCTCATTGGTGATGAGATTGATATTGACGACATCGTGTGGTACGGCTGCGTCACTTCTGTTGTGGAAATGGCAGAGCAGGTGGGTGTGGCTGAAACGGCTCCCATGGCGCAGTTGGCTGTCCTCGTGAAGGACGCGATGGAAAAGGGACGCCGCGTGCACTTCCTTCCTCCCTATCGCCACGACACGATGATTCAGCTCATGGACCTCACGGGCATTCATCCTTCAGAGCAGAAGGTCAAGGCTTCGATGGAGCTGATTAACGCCGTTGTGAAGTTGCGTTCTAAGAAATCGGCTGAAGAAATCGCTGAACTCGAGCGTGCCAGCCACATTGGCTACCTGATGCACACTGCCGCAATGAGTATGGCAAAGCCCGGTGTCACAGAGCGCGAGATAGCAGGTGTTATCGAAGGTATTGCTGCGCAGCATGGTTTTGGTTGCTCGTTCCAGAGCATTGTGTCGATGCACGGCGAAGTGCTCCATGGTTATCCCTCGGGCAGAGCGCTCGAAGCGGGTCGCTTGTTGCTCGTTGATGCAGGCGCCGAAACCGTAAATCATTATTGCTCGGACCACACGCGCACTACGCCAATCTCGGGCACATTTACGCAGCGACAGAAGGATATTTACGACATCGTAGTGGATTGTCACGACCTTGCGCTCACGCATTGTCGCCCCGGAGTGAAGTATTACGACGTGCACATGGATGTTTGCCGCCTGATGACTGACCGCCTCAAGGCGCTTGGCCTCATGAAGGGCGATACGGAGGCTGCTGTGCAGGCTGGTGCGCACGCGCTGTTCCTTCCCCACGGATTGGGCCACATGATGGGCATGGACGTACACGACATGGAAGGACTCGGACAAATCCATGTGGGCTACGATGCTGAGACGCGTCCCAGCAGCCAGTTCGGAACGGCAAGCCTGCGCTTCGGACGCCGCCTGGAAGAAGGTTTCGTAGTGACCGACGAGCCCGGTATTTACTTCATCCCCGACCTCATCGACCTTTGGCGCAAGGAGGGCATTAACAAGGACTTCCTCAACTTCGACGTCATCGAGACTTATAAGGACTTCGGCGGTGTGCGCATCGAGGACGACGTGCTGATTACGGCAGACGGTTGTCGCTTCCTTGGCGAAGACCGCATTCCTTACCACACAAGCGACGTTGAAGCCATCCTGACAGAACAGAATTTCTGATGAACCGAGGGGAGCAATGCGCATAGTGGATTTTGTTGCACCTGCAGCGCTTGCCCTATGAACAATAGCAATTTAATAACAACCTAAATATTTTAAAATGAAGAAAATCTTAACATTGGCTGTAGCTGCTGTGGCTTTCGCGGGCAGCGCAGTTGCTCAAGAAGCAAAGAAGGACACGATGGTGTTCGAAGTAATTAAGGAAAACAAGATTACCTCTATCAAGGACCAGAACCAGAGTGGTACTTGCTGGGCTTACTCGTCTTACGCATTCCTCGAAGCAGAAGTGCTCCGTAAGGGTAAGGGCGAAGTTGACCTTTGCGAATCTTACCTCGTGTTCAACACTTACATGGACCGTGCTGACAAGGCGATTCGTACACACGGCGACGCTTCGTTTACACAGGGTGGTTCGTTCTACGATGCTATCTATGGTTTGAAGCACCACGGACTTGTTCCCCAGTCGGCAATGCCCGCTCCCGGTACTCCTTATGGCGACTCACTCTTCAATGCAAACCAACTCGACGCTGTAACAACTGCGTATGTTCACGCACTCGCTAAGGGCAAGCTCAAGACCATCAACCCCGTTTGGCGTAAGGACTTGAATGCTATCTATACTAACTACTTCGGCGCACTCCCCACTGAGTTCGAAGTTGATGGCAAGAAGTTCACTCCTAAGTCATACGCAGATGCGCTCGGTTTGAATCCCGATGACTACGTGTCGCTCACAAGCTATACGCACCACCCCTTCTATTCTAAGTTCGTGCTCGAAATTCAGGACAACTGGCGTTGGGCTGAAAGCTACAACCTCCCCCTCGATGAATTCATCGAAGTAATGGTTGAAGGTGTTAAGAAGGGTTATACTTTCGCTTGGGGTTCAGACGTTAGCGAAAAGGGCTTTAACTCTCGCAAGGGTATCGCAAGCGTTCCCGTTGGCAAGTCAAACGACAAGACTGGCTCAGACGCTGCTCGTTGGACTGGCGATAACTTCAAGGGTGCAACAATCGCTGGTGGCGACGACGAAATGACTATTACTCAGGAAATGCGTCAGGTGGCTTACGACAACTGGGAAACTACTGACGACCACGGTATGCTCGTTTACGGTCTTGCTAAGGATCAGAACGGTAAGGAATACTTCATGGTGAAGAACTCTTGGGGCGAATACGGTCCTTACAAGGGCATGTTCTACCCTACTAAGTCGGTCGTTGCTTACACGACAATGAACATCGTTATCCACAAGGATGCGCTTCCTAAGAAAATTGCTAAGAAGCTCGGTTTGAAGTAAAAGGTATTTTGAGGTTTTGAGGTCTTAAGGTTCTTAGGTCTTAAGGTTTTTAGATTTTAAGGTCTTAAGTTCTTTAGACTTAGGTTTTAAGGTTCTTAGGTCTTTAGGTCTTAAGGTTTAAGTTCTTAAGAGTTAAGGCTTCCTCGGATTTCTCAAAGAGTTTTGGTGAAGGCAACTTGAAACCTCAGTATAATCTTGCATAACAATACAATAAAAAAGGTGTAGCAAACCAACATGCGTGTTTGCTACACCTTTTTTTTGACCTATAGGTTGTTAAACTTGAATTATTTTCCTACAATTCGTGAACGGCTCTGAGGTAATTGTTGAGACTGCCCGTTTTGCGGATTTTCTTGAGTAGTTTTTTGCCCAACAGGTCTTCGCTCATGTAGTCCCAGAAGGTTTGGAGTTTGGAGAGCAGTTGCGCTTCGCCGGGGATGATGTTGCTGAGGCTTTCGTAATAACCGTCGTGTAGGCGCTTGATGAGGTTGATTCGTTGGGCATCGTCCCATTCTTTCCCTTCTGCATATTCAATAGCGAGAGAGGGGCGAGCAAGGAGACCTCTGCCAATCATGACGCCCTTCAGGTTGGGGAATTGTTGCTCGATACGCTGGATGTCAGCGATGTCGTGGATGTCGCCGTTGTAGATGAGCGGATGCGTAAGACCTTCGGCAAATTGGCGGAAACCCTCCATGTCAACTTCACCTTTGTATTGCTGTTTTCCCAAGCGAGGGTGGAGCGTAATGTGCTGCAAAGGGGCTGCGTTAAGGAGCGGAATGAGGTTGAAACCTTCTTCACAGTTGTCTTGCCCGAGGCGCATCTTTACAGAGAATTTTACATCGCTGAAGTCGCTCATTGCGCTCAAAATGTTTGCCACGTGCTCAGGGTTTTGGAGGAGTCCGGCTCCGCGGCCGTGGCGTGCTTGCAAGGGGAAAGGACAACCCATGTTGACATCAATTTGTCGGTAGTTTTGCTGGTACAAATATTGTGTGAGCGTGAGGAATTCTTCTACGTCCTTAGCGATGATTTGTGGCACGAAGGGAACGCCCTCGTTGAACTCAGGGCGCACGTCGCGCATGTCCTTTGAGCGAATGCCACCATGTTCCAGGCGGATGAAAGGGGATACGTAGTGCGTGATGCCGCCGGCGAGGGTGTGGTGAAGGCGGCGGTAGGTATCTTCGGTGTAGCCTTGCAGAGGGGCAAAATAGATGTTCATAGCATTGAGGTGGCTTCTATAAATTAGTTGTTTCGGTGAGATTACCGGTCGTTCGCAGCAGGAAGATTGAGTTCTAAACCTACGGCGATGATGCCAGGAAGGGGAGTAGTTTCCATGAGGTGGCGTACAATGATTTGGTGGGTTTGTTCGGGTTGGTAATAGATGTCCCTGAGTCGGAGAGAGTGCGTGTGCATACTTATGCCGGCAGATTTTTCCTTATTGCTTTCGTTGTAAAGGTTGAAGCAGATTGTGTCTGTAGCAATGCAGAGCGAGTCGTTTTGTTTGAACTGTACTTCTGCCATCAGTTGTTTGTAGGGGTAGGGATGGGCGGTAGCGGTTCGTAAGTGCAGCATGCATTCGTAGTAGCCCTTTTGTGGTAACGTGTCGATGCGGAATGCTGCCAGTTCTGTCGTTTCCCATCCATTGTCGTCTATGGCAATAAAAAATGAGTAGGCCGCAGGACGACTGCAGCCTATCATTAAAATTGCTATGAGTGAAAACAATATTTTTTTCATTGTTGTTTGTGTAGGGAATAATCTTTTTTAGAGTAAACAATATAACAGCGTTTGACTATAAGTATGCAAACGTTCGCGGTTATCCTTTTTGTTTATTGCTAAAATCTTTTTATTCCGTTGCAGCCTTGTTTTCGTCAAATTTGCGGCGTGGGCGGTTGTTGTTGCGCTCGTTGCGTGGTGGGCGTCCTTCGCCTTTGTTGCGTTCGTGGCGCTCTCCACGTTCGCTTCGTTCCCCTCGTTCGTGGCGTGGGCGGTTGTCGCCCTCGCGACGCTTGTTGTTGCGTCGGTTGTTGTCTTTGCGTTTGTCAAAGCGTGTGAGGCTTTCCTGTTCTGCAAGGTCGGTAGAGAGCGGTGTGGTTGTCGTGTCTTCTGTTTCCAAAGACAAGGGTTTTTCGCCCTGTTTGTTGAGATGGATGATTTCGAGCGCACGCTTTGCCGTGATTGTTGTGACATTTACCGCCATGCGTTTGTCGGTGCTATAGCTTACAAGACCGGCGAGGATGTCCGCTTTGAAGTAATAGTAGGTTGCATCAGCCGTTTCGAGTGTTACTTCGCGGCTGGGGAGTTTGCGCATTGCTTCCATGTAGGTGTCAACTTCGTAGTTGAGGCAACATTTGAGTTTTGCGCATTGTCCGGCAAGTTTTTGGGGGTTGGGCGAAATATCCTGGAAACGTGCAGCTGTTGTTGACACGCTGTTGAAGTTTTTCATCCAGGTAGCGCAGCAGAGTTCTCTTCCGCAAGGACCGATTCCGCCGATACGTCCGGCCTCCTGGCGTGCACCGATTTGTTTCATTTCGATGCGTACGTGGAATGTGTCGGCAAGTACTTTGATGAGTTGGCGGAAGTCCACGCGCTGGTCAGCGATGTAGTAGAAGATGGCCTTGTTGCAGTCGCCTTGGTATTCGACATCACCAATTTTCATATCGAGATTGAGCGACTTTGCGATTTGGCGCGCTTCAATCATTGTGGGATATTCGCGGCTGCTTGCTTCCTCGTATTTCTCGAGGTCAACGGGGCGTGCCTTGCGATAGATGCGCTTGATTTCTGTGCCGGGTTTGAGGCACGCTTTTTTCATTTGCAGGGGAACAAGTTGCCCTGTAAGACTCACTACGCCGATGTCGTGGCCTGGCGAAGCTTCGACGGCAACCATGTCGCCCTTTTGGAGCGGAAGGTGGTTGTCGTTGCGGTAGTATCCTTTGCGAGTGTGCTTAAACTGCACTTCCACGAGGTCGCACGCTTCGTTGTTGCCGGGAATGTCGGCATAGTAGTCGTAAGTGTTGAGTTGCTTGTCCTGACGACCGCAACCTTTGGCGCTTAAGCCTCGCAGGCAAGGATGTATCTGAAAATCTTTATTCATAGAAAGGAGTAGGGGAATGAGTGGACTTCGGACGGCAAACCGTGTGTTGCATGAGCAATGCGTACAGCGTATTTTGTTTTGAGCACAGCGTGTTTTGTTTTGAGCACAGCGTGTTTCGTTTTGAGCACAGCGTTTGCGTCTACGTTGATATTATTTTTGTATGAGGAGAACAATCATTTTGAGTGCGAAGTCGAAGAACACCATTTTAGGATTTACGTTTTGGGTGATGTCGCGTTCGGCTAATGAGAGTTCGTCCATGATGTTAATGACATTTTGTTCGTTGATGAAGGGCGAGAATCTTACGGAGAAGTCGCGCTCCTTTTGTGTCATATAGTTGAGTTCGGCGTTGTGAAAATTAAAGATGAAGTTTTCGCGAATTAAGTGTTGGCAGTATTGCAAAAAGTTTTTTTGCTTTTCGCGTCCCCAGTCTGAAACGAGTTCGGACCAGCGATGCATTTCGCGAATGTCGCGGAGGTAGCATTTGCGCATGAGCTGTACGAACATGTCAAAGAAGATTTCGCGTTCTTCGTTGACCATGAGTTGGCGTGTTGCCTGGATATAACTTCCAGCGCTGCCACGCGCTATTATTTGTGCAGCTTCTGCGCTCAGACCGTGGTTGTTGATGAGCGTTTCGCTGAGTTCTGCCAGCGTGAGCGCCGGGAACTTTATCACTTGTGTTCGGCTCAGGATGGTGGGCAGAATCTTTTCCGGACTACTGCTTGTGAGAATGAAAACAGTTTGGGTGGGAGGTTCTTCAAGGAGTTTAAGCAATTTGTTGGCTGTATCCTCTCTCATGAGTTCTGCTCTCCACATGATGACGACTCGGTAACCGCCCTGTTGTGAGGCAAGTGTAAGTGCTTCGCAGATGTCGTTAGCGTCAGCCACGAAGATGTTCGTTTGCTGGTTTTCGACATTCATCGCTTCGTTCCATTGCGTAGCATCGAGGTAGGGAGTGCTAAGTATTGTTTCGCGCCATGTTTTGATGTAAGCCTTGCAGTTAGGGGCTTCTTTCAACTTCTTTATGGGGAAGATAAAGTGCAAGTCGGGGTGTTCCCAACGTTGCAACATTTTGCATGAGCGACATTCACCGCAGGCTTCGCCGTTTTGTGGCGACTGGCAGAGCAGTGCTTTTGCGAAAGCCAATGCCATGGGAAGTTTTCCGCATCCATCAGGACCGCAAAACAGTTGGGCATGCGGAATCTGTCCTGTCGTCAACTGTTGACGCAGGATTTGCTTGATGCCTTCTTGGGCTATGATGGAGGAAAAATTCATGGTTTGTAGTTGGTGAGTAGACGAGTTGATAGGTACGAGTAAACGAGAAGGTTAGCGTTTGCATTCTGCATAGCCACAATGGAGTACAGAGCACAGAGTTCAACTGCCATCTGGTTCAGAACTATCCGCATGGTCCTTAAAACCTTATAGCCTTATAACCTTAAAACCTCAATCCTAATATATTCGCTTTGCGATTTCTGCAATAGAATCGACAGCTGAAACGGTGTAGAAGTGGAGGCTGTGGCAGCCGTGTTGAATGAGTTCGCGGCATTGTTCGACGGCCCATTCTATGCCGACCTGCTTGACGTCGTCGTCCGTCTTGCACTTGCGCACTTCTTCGGCAAGAGGTTCGGGAATGTCGCAATGGAAGACTTTGGGCACCACCTGGAGTTGCGACAGTTTTGTCAGCGGTTTGATGCCCGGAATGATAGGTACTTCGATGCCGGCGGCTTTACAACTATCAACGAAGCGGAAGTAAGCCTGGTTGTCGTAAAAGAGTTGGGTCACTCCGTATTCCGCACCCAGTTCGACTTTGCGTTTGAACCAGTTGAGGTCCGTTTGGAGGTTAGGCGCCTCTTCGTGTTTCTCGGGATAGCATGCCACACCATAGCTGAATGGGCGACCGGGATTCTTGATGGGCGAACCATCAATGAATTTTCCGGCGTTGAATAGGTTGATTTGTTCTTCGAGTTCGGTGGTGTGTGCATGGCCGTTGGGCTCGGGTTGAAAGGTGGCGTCTTCCTTCGCTTTGTCGCCGCGCAGCACGAGCAGGTTTTCGATGCCCAGAAACTGAAGGTCGAGAAGCATGTATTCAATTTGCTCGCGCGTATATCCGCTGCACACAACGTGGGGAACAACGGGAATGCCAAATTCCTGTTGAATAGCAGCAGCAACTGCTACCGTTCCGGGGCGACGGCGCACGCGGTGGCGTTCCATGAGTCCGTTGCCTAAATCCGTGTAAACATACTCGGACCTATGCGTTGTGATATTGATATAGCGTGGGTCGAACTCGCGCAATTATTCGATGGTGTGCTTCAGGTTTTCGAATCCCGTACCCTTAAGTGGGGGCAACACTTCAAACGAAAAAGCCGTTGTTCCCTTGCTGATGAGTTCTGTGATTTTCATGATGTGCAAAATTGAACAGACAAAAATACATTTTTCTCGGCGAAAGACAAAGCGATTTGACAGAAAAAGCGGTCGTCCTTGATTGGACAACCGCTTTCTAACAATTCAGTCGGGGTGACTGGAATCGAACCAGCGACCTCACGCCCCCCAGACGCGCACTCTAACCGGACTGAGCTACACCCCGAATTGCGAGTGCAAAAGTAGTAGTAATATTTGTAATAACAAAATGTGTGGCATTTTTTTTGCAAAATTATATCAAAAAAGTTTTTATGCTTTGAGTTTTGCAAACTGTAGGTGTAGATTTGGAGTTCTTGTGCCGCATAATGAAAGAGGAGTGGAATTGACTGGGTTGGGTAAAAAGAAACTCCGCAAGAGGCGGATGCCTTCTGCGGAGTCTCAATATTTGTAAGATTACTTATCGGCTTACTTAGAAATCTTCTTTACACCATTTTGGATGTAAACCTGACCAGCGTTAGCCTCAGAGATGCGGCGACCGCTCAAGTCGTAGATTTTTTCGTCGTTTGCCTTGTTGTTTGTTGCAACCTTGTTGATATCTGTAACTTGTGTGAAGTTGATTTCAACAACGTCGCCCTTTTCGCAAGGAATAGTAGCGATGTTACCATTCATAGTAGGAGCAACTTCAGCGCCATTTACCTTGATGCATGCCTTGTCGATATCCATTGCGCCGCGAGTGCAACGTACCTTGAGTTCTGCACCGGCATTGCTTACGATGCGAGCGTTCTGGCACTTGCCGTCAACCCAGTTGAAATCTACTGTGAAGTTACCCATTGCCTTCATGCCCTTCACTTCGCCCTGCTTGTACCATACCTGGGGAAGAGCGGGGAGGATGTTGATGTAGCCGTGTGCACTCTGCAAGAGCATTTCTGCCATACCTGAGCAAACACCGAAGTTACCGTCGATCTGGAAGGGAGCGTGTGAGTCGAAGAGGTTGTAGTAGATACCACCCTGACCCTGGTCTGTTCCGTAAGTTGTAGAGTGCTTGAGCGCATTCTTGATGATGATGTGAGCGTGGTCGCCATCCTGAGCGCGTGCCCAGAGGTTCACCTTCCAACCCATTGACCAACCTGTAGCTGCGTCGCCGCGGTGCTTGAGTGCGTTAACTGCGGGAATAAAGTATTCGCTTTCGGGAGAAATCTGGTCCATTGGGAAGAGAGCCATCAAGTGAGAGATGTGGCGGTGTCCACGTTCGCCTACGCTGTAGGGTGAATACTTCCATTCGCGGAGGAGGAGGTCGCCTGTCTTAACACCATTGAAAGGATTGCCCCATCCACCGTCGTAAACTTCAGTGTGGAGACCCTTGTCAGTTTTCGCAAGGTAAGTGTTGAGCTGATCAACGTCTTCGGCAGAGAGACCAGTGTTTTCAAGGCCGAGGATTTCGATAGCTTCAGCAAGATTTTCGAAGAGGTAAGAGATCATCTGCTGTGCGTGAGCTGTACCATCTTCCTTTTCGTTGCCGTGCTGTTCAGCGCTGAATTCGTCGGGAGCAACGAATGTGCCGTCCTTAACTACGCGGTCCTGAATCAAGCGGTGGAACCAGAATTCAGCGCAGTCCCACATTACGGGGAATGCCTTCTTCAAGAATTCCTTGTCCTGAGTGTAGCGCCAGTGTGTCCAGAGGTGGCTTGTGTACCAAACGTTAGCTACGAGATAGTTGCTACCCCATGTACTCATACTGTTGTAGAGTGAAGATTCTGTGAGCACGCTCCAGCCATAACCACCATTGTACTGCTTACCTACGTTCTTCCAACCTTCGCTCTGTGCACCACGGATGATGAAGTTTACGAAAGGCTTGTGGAGGTCAGAGAGGTTTGTGATTTCTGTAGGCCAGTAGTTCATCTGGATGTTGATGTTCGTATGGATATCAGAGTTCCAGGGAGAATCTGCGCCACGGTCGTTCCAAATACCCTGCAAGTTGTTGGGAGCTGCGATGGGCTGACGGTTAGAGCTGATAGCGAGGTAACGACCGAAGTGGAAGTAGAGTTGTTCGAGGAACAAGTGGTCGTTCTCTGTGCTGTTTGCGTTGCCGTTATTGGGGAAGTAGTTATCGATCAAAGTCTTAGTGTCAACTGTAGGAGTTGTAAGGCCGAGGTCGAACGTCATACGCTTAGTGATAGCGTTGAAGTCTGCGATGTGGTCAGTTTCTACAGCTGCGTAGCCCTTTTCAATAGCGGTTTCGATAGCAGTCTTTGCCTTAGCGTTAACGTCAGCTGCAGTTTCTGTCGTGAAGTAGTTGTTCAAAACTTCCATGTCGCCATTGAAGTTTGTAGCACCCTTCAAGTAGAAAGTGATTTCTGTAGCGTTGCTTACAACGATAGCCTTGTCTGTTGTAGTTACAACCGCGTTGTCGTCGGCTACTACGTGGAGGCGTGCTGCAAAGCTTACGGCTGTCATCTTGCCGGTGAATGAAGCAGTGCCGTCAGCATAAGTTACTGCGCTTGCGTTGATGCCCTTTCCGGGGTCGAGTGTGAACTTGAGGTTCATCTTGTCAGTACCTTCAGCCTTGTACTGAGCAGCGATTACCTGGTCGGGAGCAGATGAGAGGTACTTGCGTGTGAACTTGCTGCCGTTAGCATTGTTGAATTCTACGCCTGCAATACCGTCTTCGATGTCGAGGTAGCGAACATAGTCTGTTACGCCTTCCCAGATAGCCTTGTCAGCATTTTCAACGAATACCGAACCAAAGTTCATGAACGTACGGTTACCGCTGCCTGCGCCAACAACGTTTGCAGGACCGCTCCAAAGTGTCTTTTCGTTGAACTGAATTTCTTCGTTGTGAACACCACCGAAAATCATTGCGCCCAATTCACCGTTACCGATGGGGAGAGCATATTCCATCCAGGGGTAGCTTACGCCTGTAGCTTCAGCTGAAGTCTTGTACCAGAGAGTGTTGGGGTTCTTGGGAGAGAATGTAGATACACCCTTGATGTCGCTCACTTCGTAGAAGTATTCATCAGGGAAGTCTGCATAATCTACTTCAGAGATGTAGAACATAGAACCCTGGTCGTTTGTTACGTCGCCCCAATTCCAGAGAGCGAGATAGCCGTTGCGGTCGTTCCACCAGTTGTTAGTTCCAGTAATCTTGATGTAAGAAGGGTTAGCGCTACCGAGGTTGAGCGTACCTTCAAACTTAGTGCTATAGCCGGCCTGGTCGGGGTCCACCATGTTTGTACGAGCGCTAGCTTCTGTACCGGTGATGCCGAGCACCTTTGTAAGACCTGTTGAGTAGTTGTAAACAGTGTAAGTGCCGCCATTCTTTACGAATGCCCAGATACCCTTGTTGTCGCGGGGAGTGTTGCTGTTGTTGAGCTTAAGGCCTGTACCATCAGAGTATTCAGGACTTACGCTGACGTAAGCACCCTTACCGTTCTGGATTGTGTAGAACTTAGTGCTGTTCTTGAAGTAGCTTACGTTGATTGTAAGTCCGCTGATAGTGATAACGGGGAACATACCTTCAACTTCAGTTGCAGTGAGGTCCTTCGCCTTGATAGCAACTTCAGTGGGGATTACAGCGCCGTCGAGGTAAGTCTGTTCCATGTAAACTACACCAGCATTAGCTTCTGTCGTACCGAGCACGTTGATAACGTATTCCTTTTCGAGGGGAATTGCTTCTTCGATGCTGTAGCAGTTACCAGGGTCAGTAGTTGTCCAGCTGTTCACTGTGATACCTGCAGACATCTGACCTGCTTCCTGTGAGTTCATACAGTTTGAACCGAGGTACAACTTCCAGGGATAAGAAGCGTTGTTCACCTTTTCAAATCTCAAAACAGTAGAAGCGTTTGCTTCGTAGCTACCATTAGCGCTTACGTACTTATGCGCACCTACGCTGAAGAGGTAATAGTTGTCGCCGTTCTTGATGATTTGGAACTGCTGGTTGGGGTCAGCCAAATCCTTGCTTACTTTTGCAACAGCTGTACCGTTGCTTGAACAGATTTCATTGGGAACAGCAGAACTGTACATAAGGAAAGTACGTTCGCTCTGGATGAAATACACCTTGTCGTTGCTAAGCTGCGACAAGTCTGTCACCTTGTCAGCCCAAACGTGTGCTGTAGCGCACAACAAGGCGGCGAACATGAAGAAAAGTTTTTTCATAAATTAAAGTTTATAAATAGTAAATATATGTTTCTTTAGTGAAGATATATTTCGAAAAGCAAAGTTAGCACTTTTTCATTGATTACGACAAATATTCCTTTCCTAAAATGATGATTTGAGCATGTATACGTTGCATTTTGCAATTGAAATGGGCTGCAGACAATGTTTGGTGGAGAATGGTTTCGTTGTTTGGAAGGTAGTCCTTCGTTTGTTGATAGTTGTTTTTTCAAAAAACAGAATCGGCTTGCATCGCTATGTGCTATGTTTTTCGTAAATTTGCGAAAAACAATATTTAACACGCAATTTTATATATGAGAAAATTTTCCTTTAGGAGCATCCTTCTGGGTGCTGCGATTTTGGGTGTGAGCGCTGCGAGCGCGCAGACGAGCGAGTCGGTGCGCATCATTCCCCAACCCGTACAAGTGGAACAGAAGCAGGGTGCCTACGTGTTGCCCGAAAAGGTGGTGATAGCCTATGCTGCGGAGTTCAAGGCGCAGGCGGAGTATCTGCAGGACTTGCTGGCGCAGTCAACAGGGCGCATAGCTGTGTTGAAGGAGGGCAAGACGAAGGGTGACATCGTGCTGAGCAAACCTGCCGCTCAGGCCATGAAGGCTGAGGCATACGAGCTCTCCGTTACCACAAAGCGCATTCAGATTGTGGCAGCCGATGCGAGTGGAGCTTTCTATGGCATACAGTCGATGTTGCAATTGTTTCCTGCCGAAATCTATAGTGCGCAGTGGCAGCGCAACGTTGTCTGGACGGCTCCCTGCGTCGAAGTAAAGGATGCGCCCGAGCGCCCATGGCGAGGCATGATGCTCGACGTGGCACGCTATTTCTACGACAAGGAATTCGTGAAGAAGTACATCGACATGATGGCGATGTATAAGCTGAACAAGCTGCAGTTTCACTTGATTGACGACTCTGGCTGGCGCCTCGAAATCAAGAAGTATCCACGCCTCACAGAAGTCGGTGCCTGGGCTGGACCTCAGGAAAAGCGACTCGGTGGATTCTATACGCAGGAGGATATTCGCGAAATGGTAGCCTATGCGCAGGTGCGAGGAGTGGAGTTGGTGCCCGAAATCGAGTTTCCAGCCCACATCCTTTCGGCTGTAGTGGCTTATCCCTGGTTGAGTTGCACGGGACTTCAGCACGAATTGCCCACGCAGCATTTTATCAGTCGCGATTTGCTCTGCGTTGGTAGGGAAACCTCCATACAGTTCCTTCAGGACGTGTTGGAAGAGACTGTAGAATTGTTTCCTTCCTCATATATTAATATAGGTGGCGACGAGGCTGTTTACAAACGCTATGAAACGTGCCCCGATTGCCAGGCGCTCATGCAGCGCGAGGGGCTGTCAAAGGTTTCGGAATTGCAGGGCTACCTCACAAACGTAGTGGCGCAGATGATGAAGAAAAAGAATCGCACACTCATTGGTTGGGAAGAAATCATTATGCGTGGCAAGGTGAACGAACCCGTAGTGGCGCTTATCTGGCACAATGTGGCAGACTCTATCCACGCTACGAATGCCGGACACAAGGCGATTCTCACTCCTTGTACGCACATGTATCTTGACTTCCCCGAGCAGCGAATCCCCGGCGAAGTGCAGGCTGCAACGTGGATGCCCCCGGTGTCGCTGGAGAAGTGCTACTCGATGCCCGTCAACGATTATTCCGAAAATTCTACAGTGCTCGGTGTGCAGGGATGCTATTGGAGCGACCAGTTTATTCATGGTCAGGCGCTTCAGGAAATTGCCTATCTCGACGAAAATCGCTCGGAGAACTATGCCGAGTATCTCACCTTTCCCCGACTCCTCGCTGTGAGCGAAGTGGGATGGAGCAAGGAGAGCAGACGCAATTATGAGGATTTCCGTGAGCGCCTTACGAGCCACTTTGAGCGCTTGGATTATAAGGACTGCCACTATCGTCTGCCGGTGCCACGCATTGTGAAGGAGGAACAATTGGCAAACGGAAACGTGCGCTTTACGCTCGCTTGCGATGTTCCCGGAGCTACTATTCGATATACTACCAATGGCAACTATCCTACGGTACATTCTGCTGTTTATACCGAACCGGTAGAAGTGGCGAAGCGTGAGGACTTGAGTGCGATAACAGTGGTGTCGGGCAAGCGCTATTCGTTGCCCCTGTATTTTGCGCCCGACTACTCGGCTTACAAAGCCTACGGCGAACACGTCTACGAATGGGCTCCGCTGAAGGTGCAAACAAAGCCTGCAACATGGAACTTCGCAGTGACAGGTAAAATATCAGGCAACGGTACTTACGAATTGACCGTAATTCCTACGCGTGGCGAAAAGGCTGTGCAGCTCGGCACGTTGAAACTCTGGAAGCGCAAAGAACTGATGGCAGAGGTCGTAGCCGAACGAACGATAAAGGTGGGCGATGCGCCTATGACTTACCGCTTCAGCCTCGATGCTTTTGAAGCCGGCACCCCCTTCACCATTGAACTGCAGGCATTCGCCCCCGATGGTAATGATACGGCGGGTATGGTGTTCCTGCGCAAGGTGGAGTAAGCCGTGAGCTTGAACTTGTAAAATCCGGAACTCCGAGTGCTTACGAATTTCCGGGTGTTTTTTCGCTCAATAAGATAATACATATTGAAATCTGCTTTGATATTTTTCGTGCATTTCGATTTTTTCCTCTAAAATTGGGGTTGCAAAAATAGCCTTTTTTGAAAGGTCTGAGATAGCAAAAGATGGTGCAAAACTGTTAACTTTTGTAAATTTAGCGCGAAATGCAGATTTGGAGATCGCCGATTTCTGTTGTATATTTGCATAAAGATTGAGGAGGGCACCGCTGCCCTCCTTTTTTTGTGACCTTCCTCCTGAAAACTTCCTTTGAAGAAGGATTTTTTTCCTTTGAAGTAGGAAATTTTTCCTTTGAAG
>JAZQXH010000028.1:0-44399 GCA_045632745.1 Alloprevotella sp. | reverse complement strand
CGTCGTCTACTACAACAAGACAACCCTGCAACCATTCCAAAGCATTGTAACCGGTTATCTCTATACGGTCCTTATCCGAATCCGAGTTGTGCAGGCCATCTTCTGTCTTGGGCATATCATCGTCATCACTGTTGCACGAAGTCAAGGGCACAGCTGCGATGGTCATCGACAGGAGTATATAAAACCAATTCTTTTTCATATTTCTCATTAAATTCTTTAAAGGTGGGTTCTATTTATTAGCTCAGTTAAACTTCTATTTTCCTGCAAAGCTAATGAACAGAACCCACCTTAATACTATTTATGATTGGATGGTTTAATCAACAATTCCCAACGCGAAGCAGGAATTATGATGATTTGCATGTATCTATATTTCATGGGTGTTTCTGCCATGATGTCTGTAATCTTACCAGGGCGGCTATCGAGGTCCAAACATTTGATGAGCGGTCCCCAGAATTTATCAGGGGTATAGCTATTGAGCAGGAATTCATCATCACCGGTAGTGAAGCCGCCCCATTGAGCACTCCACTGGAACCCTAATTTATCCATTTCTTTCAACATGTATTCCCAATTGCCTTTGCTCGTCCTGTTGAAGACATCAAGCACCTTTTGGGCCTCAGCCTCAGAGGGGAGGAATCGCAGTGCGTTGGTATCAAGATAGTCTTTTCCAGTCACGTTGGTATGCTCCGCATTATAATCCGGTGCGATCCAAATCAGGATGGCTTCTCGTCCGGGGATATTGCCTTGGATACAATAGAATAATTCTTTACTCTTCACCGGTCTAAGGATATACTTATTGTGATAATATAAGTGCTGCCATTCTAAGTGAGTTGTTTCCAACTCGTAAATTCCGCCCATACTGTAGAGAGGATATTCGTCATTTTCGGGCCAGAGCTCATAATGGATGAATTTTACTTCCGACACTTGCTTCAAGTCGGTACCTTCAGCCACCGTCATGCGAGCAATCACACCATCTTCGCCTTCTACGGCACGGAGCGAAACACTACCCTGTGCATTGCCATTGGCATCGGTGAGATGGTAGTCATAACCGCCTTCCACTTTGGTAGCTTCCTTACCGGGCGCTACCCATCCGAGGAAGATTGTTTCAGCATCCGCGAAACTGCTAACAGAGATTGAAAGCACGGTGGGTTGAGATTCATCGAGCGGTTTACCATAAATTCGGCGAACCACCTCACCGTTCTCATCGACTACGACAAGACAACTCTGCAACCATTCCAACGCATTGTAACCGGTAACGGGCACCTGGTCAGCGTCGGATGTTGGGTCGTGCTGGTCAATCACTGGTTTCGTCACATCGTCGTCGTCACTATCGCATGCTGTCATTGACATTGCTACAACAGTCATCGACAGGATTAAATACAACCAATTCTTTTTCATATTTTTGATTCTTTAATTGGGTTCTAAATTAATTTGCAGGTGGGAAAATACGAACGCGCAAGTAGCGGTATCTGTAATCATCGTCTAATTCTATGTCGCAGATTCTGCCTAACTCATCGTCTTCATCGCTTTGGTCGAGGTCCAGGCACTTAATCAATCTCTTTTGGGAATTATATTCGCCAAGCAGGAACTCATCGTTGCCGGTTGTCCAAATGCCATATTTCCAACTCCATCTGAGGTTTCTCTTATCCATCTCTGCCAACATCTTGTTCCAGAAGCGGATGTCATCGTTAAAGATATCAAGCACCTTCTGCGCTTCGGCTACAGTGGGAAGGTATTTATATGCCTCAGGCTTTACATAGTATTTTACGTAAGGGTGAGCGGCTACGTCATTCTCGTCGGGAGAAAGCCATATCAAGATGGCATCCTCGCCATGCGTATTGCCCTGAATGCAATAGAAAGGCATTTGTTGGTAAATAGGACCTTGAAAATCCCATGTTGTTACAACCCCCAAAAAATTATCCCAAATAGTTACATCCGTCGTCCAGCTTAAGCTATAATCATTGAGAATATAGACTTTGCCCTTGGTGTAACTGGTATAGACTAAATTTTCAGGCCAGAGGTCGCTGTCAATGAAGCGCACTTCGCTCACCTGCTTCAAGTCGGTTCCGGGTGCTACACTCATGAGGGCGACCAAACCGTCTTCGCCCGTTGCGGCGCGGAACGAAACGCTACCTTGCGCCGCGCCATCAGCATCAGTCAGGGCGTAGTCGTAACCCCCATCCATTGGAGTTGCTTCCTTACCGGGAGCCACCCAACCGAGGAAGGTTGCTTCGGCTGCTGCATAATCCGCAACAGGCACTGAAATCACCGTAGGCTGCGATTCATCGAGCACTGTGCCATAAACGCGACGCACCACTTCGCCATTCTTATCTACCACAACGAGGCAACCCTGCAAATATTCCAAACCGTCAAAGGCCTCAACAGACACTTGGTCGGCATCCGAAGTGGGGTCGTGTGGATCCTCCACCTTAGAAGGGTCGTTAATAGGTTCGTCGTCATCGTCGCACGAAGTCAATGGTATTGCTACAACAGCCATCGACAGGAGTAAGTAAATCCAATTCTTTTTCATATTTCTTATCGTTATAAAAATAAATTTTCCACGCTCTATTCAGCAAACTTAAAGATTCGAACAAATGCTCTGACTAAATTCATTACAAAGTTAATTCTATGATTTCAAACCTACTCGAAATCACGATTCACATTTTGGTCTATATCAAGTGTTTTTATATAAAAAATCTACAAATGTAAACATGTTTGTAAACAGGAAAAGTCCTAAAACCGTCCCGTTTGCTGTTTTACAAACGCGATTACATGTAGTTTAAAAACCAAAACTGCGCTGTTTAGAGTAAAGAGTTTTTATAGAGAACAAAGTTTTTATAGAGTACAAGGAACAGAGTACAGAGTACAACTACCGTGCGGAATGCATGCCAGCGTGCAAACAAGCGTTCGAGTCTAACCATCTCGTCTACTATTTTGAGGTTATTAGGTTATAAGGTCGCTTCGCTTGTGAGGTTTTAAGGAACCAATCCGGATGGTCTCTCATTTCTCCTTTCTCATTTCTCCTTTCCCATCGCTTGTTTACTAAAAGTTGACAAAATCACTTTGTCAACTTTTTTAACATCCCTTAACACTGCTCAAAAAGTAAAAAAGTTTAAAACTTTAACTTCTGTTAAGAAAAACTCAGGAAGTTTAACAAAATTTTTCGGAAAATTGAGGAAATTTTTCCTTCTTCAAAAGAAAAAAGTTTTTCTTCAAAGGAAAAATTTCCTACTTCAAAGGAAGAAAATCCTTCTTCAAAGGAAGTTTTCAGGAGAAAGGTCATAAAAAAAGGAGGGCAGCGGTGCCCTCCTTTAACTTTATGCAAATATACATCATTTTTCGGCGATCTCCAAATCTGCATTTCGCGACATTTTTACAAAAGTTAACAAATTCGACCCACCTTTTGCTATTTCACAACTTACAAAAAGGGTGGTTTTTGCGCGCCCGATTTTGGGGCTGAAAATCGAAATGCACGAAAAAAGTCAAGGCGAGATTTCGTGTTTATTAAATTACGAATAGTACATATTTCGTGATCCACGAAAATAAACATATAGATATGCTTGTTATTTTTTGAACACGAACCAACGGTCGACGTTAAAGTCAATCGCTCGAATCTCTCGAATGCCGTGCGGAGAAATTTATCATAAATGAGCAATGGGGATAAATTCGATTTTTATGAATTTGATAAACCCCGCATGGATTCGTATGTGAGAGTAATCGGCGTTCAAAGAAAAATACGTGTCGATAAGCGCTTCCCGCTTTTACATTTTAACACAATTTCTCATGTTTATTGGCTGAATTGTAGTAACTTTGCAGATTGAGGGTGATATACTCTATTACGCATAGACAATAATTACTCAATTTTAATTAATAAACATTATGTTTCAATCTTTCAAAACACAATGGAGCTGGCGCATGCTTAGCACTGCGTTCTGCTTCATGCTGACAACGCTCGCACTCTACGCAGCAGAGCTGCCTAAGAGCGGTGAGACCTATCAGCTCATCCACGTCGCTACAGGCAAGGCGTTCACCAACGGCAATGTTGGCGTACACGACACTTACATGTCGCTCGGCACAGCCGACAACACAGCGCCCGGTCAGGAATGGACTTTCCACCAAACAAGCGACGATCAACCCGTGTTCGTCATCTACAACCACAACTACGAACAGGTAGTTGACATGGCGTTGAATTCAAAGACCCCCGGCAAGCTCCTGCAATGGGAAGCTACAGCCAGCGCTAACCAAAAGTTCTATGTTCAGGTAGTTGACGAAGCCGAAAGCATCGTTCAGCTCCTCAACAACTCCAACCACACGCAGGTGGTGACAGCGATGGGCGACGGTTCGCTCCAGCTTCAGTCGGACCTCAGCAGCGAGCAGACTTATTTTCAGCTCGTGAGCCTCGACAAGAGCTATGCTACTCCCTTCGTCATCCCCGGACATCACTACATCATTGCAAGCTACGCTACTGGCAACGTATTGACCAACCGCGGAGTGGCTGAAAACAACGCACTCATCTATGCCGACACTTACAAAGCAGAAGACATCAACTCCTACACATGGCAACTGCGTCGCAAGAGCGAGTCGGTAAACTACTTCCAGATTTACAGCCCCTTCGCAGGCAAGGCACTTGACCTCGCTATGGGTGGAAATCAGCGACCCTTGCAGTGGGACCCCGACTATGAGAACGAAAATCAGCAGGTGTTCTTCGAAAAGGTGGAAGGCCTCGACAACGTCTATCAAATCGCAGGTTTCCGCACACAGTGGGGCAACAGCACGAAGATGTTCCTTGCTGCTATTGACAACAACACTTACATGGTGGGCGAATCAAACGAAGAAACCACTTACTTCAGAGTAATCGAAGTTACGCCCACCGACCTTCCTCTGCCCAACTATTGGGAAGACGAAACCAACTTTGAAGAAAACAAGGAAGCCAGCCACGCATGGTACACTCCCTACACTTCAACAACAGCGATGCGCGCCGACTCCAACTATGCTCACCCCTGGCTCGCACCCACGAAGGCTGAAGTGCTCAGCCTCAACGGACTCTGGAAACTCAACTATGTTGACGACCCTGCAAAGCGCCCTGGCGAAGCTGACTTCTGGGCAAACGATGCCGACGTTTCGGCATGGGACACCATCTCTGTTCCCTCTTGCTTGGAAATGAAGGGCTACGGCGTGCCTTTGTATATCAACGTGAACTACGCCTTCGCCAACAATCCTCCCTACATCAAGATGAAGCAGGGACTCACAAACTCTGTAGGCTCATACCGTCGCAACTTCGACCTCCCTGCTAACTGGGACGGCAAGCGCATCTTCCTCCACTTCGATGGTATCTACAGCGCTGCTTACGTATGGGTTAACGGCAAGTACGTGGGCTACACTCAGGGCTCGAACAACGATGCGGAATTCGACGTTACAGACCACGTAGTAGCAGGCGAAAACAACGTAAGCGTTCAGGTGATTCGCTGGAGCGATGGTTCGTACCTCGAAGGTCAGGACATGTGGCACATGAGCGGTATTCATCGCGATGTTTACCTCTTCGCTACGCCCAAGACTTACGTTCGCGACCACTACATCACCAGCACACTCGACGCTGCTGCAGGTTACAATGCCGGCACACTCAACGTAGAGTTGACGATGAACAACCGCGACGCAGCAGCAACAAACAAGATGGTAGAAGTGCAGCTCCTTTCGCCCGAAGGCAACAAGTTGAGCAGTCAGACTGTAGAATTCGCTTTTGCTGAAGGCGAAACCGAAAAGAAGGGCATCGCTTCTATCGAACTGAGCGACATCCAGCTTTGGAGCGCAGAAACTCCCGTGCTCTACACTGTAGAAGTAGCACAGCGCAATGCCAATGGCGAAGAAGAACATGTGTTCTCTACAAAATACGGCTTCCGCCATGTTGAAATCAAGAACAAGGTGGTATATGTCAACGGCGAAAAGGTGCTCTTCAAGGGTGCCAACCTTCAGGACACTCACCCCGCGACAGGTCGCACAGTTGACGTGCCCACAATGCTTCGCGACGTCATCATGTTCAAGCAATCGAACATGAACACCGTGCGCACCAGCCACTATCCCCGCCAGGCTAAGATGAACGCTATGTTCGACTACTACGGCCTCTACTGCATGGACGAAGCCGACCTCGAATGTCACTACAACTGGGAATCTGCCGGCCAGAAAGGCGGCATCACCAATGCCGAATCATGGAAGCCCCAATATATAGACCGCACTACGCGCATGGTGCTTCGCGACCGCAACTTCCCCTCTGTCATCTTCTGGAGCTTAGGCAACGAAGCCGGAGGTGGTTCGAACTTCAACGCTGCCTACGACGCAGTGCGCCAGCTCGACCCACGCATCATTCACTACGAAGGTGCAACGCGTGCGGGCACGAATCCTACAGACCTCTTCTCTGTTATGTATCCCAGCATCAGCGAATGCGAAAGCGATGCCAACTACAACTGGCGCCAGCAACCCTACTTCATGTGCGAATATGCTCACGCAATGGGTAACTCTGTGGGCAACCTCAAGGAATACTGGGACATCATCGAAAACAGTACGTATGGTATCGGCGGTTGCATCTGGGACTGGGTGGACCAGTCAATCTACGCAGCTGAGGACATCAAGAATGGCGAATTCCAGGTGAACGGTCACAACAAGTATCGCTCAGGTGGCGACTACCCCGGACCTCACCAGGACAACTTCGTAAACAATGGTATCGTAGCCGCCGACCGCGCATGGAGCCCCGAGCTCACAGAAGTAAAGAGCGTTTATGCTTACATCAAGAAGATGTCGTTCAGCAAAACGTCTAAGCGACTCACTGTGAAGAACCTCTACGACTTCATTTCGCTCGACAACTTCTACGTTGTTTACGACATTCGCGAAAATGGCGAAATCGTAGAATCAGGACGTGCTGAAGTACCTGCAACATTGCCCAACAAGAATGCAACAATCGCTACGCCCTACACTACCGTATTCGACAGCGACAAGGAATACTGCATCGACTTCCACTTCTGCCTGAAGAACAGCACCGAATGGGCTGATGCCGACTACGCAATGGCATCGTTCCAGGAAGTATTGCAGGAACGTCCCGCAACGCTCGCAAGCGTTGAGCCCAACAACCTCACACTCAAGGTGCAGAGAAGAACCGATGGCTACATCATCAGCAACGAAGACGTAGTTTACGAATTCAACCTCAAGGGCGACTGGACAACATGGAACGTCAAGGGCACTGACCTCTTGAAGTCAACTCCAGAATACGACAACTACCGCTGGATTGAAAACGACGGTCCTTACGAATCGCTCAACCAGTATGGCGCTGACAACGGCATCTCAGACAAGGACATCACCGTAAATGAACAAGGCGAAGATGGCAGCACAGTCGAAGTAGTCGTAACGGCTACAGGTCGCAATTGCAACTACACCTTCACTTACCTCCTCCACAGCAACGGTATGGTGGACCTCAACGCCTCTTACGACGCACAGATTTCCAACATCCGCCGCATCGGTTTGAGCATGATGTTCCCCGACGACTTTGAAGACGTAGAATACTACGCACTCGGACCTTGGGAAAACTACGTTGACCGCAAGAGCGGTTCGCACCTCGGACGCTACACTACAACCGTTACCGATATGTTCGAACCCTACCCCAAACCTCAGACAATGGGTAACCGCGAAGGTTTGCGCGACGTAACATTGCTCAACAGCTCTACAAAGCAGGGTGTTAAGGTGGAAACAGAAGGCAACGTAGCCTTCTCGCTCCTGCACTACACTGACTTGACGCTGAAGCAAACAAAGCACACTTGGGAACTCAACCCCGGCGATATCTGCGCTCACTTCGACTACATGCAGCGCGGTCTTGGCAACGGTAGTTGCGGACAGGGCACCGGCACACTCTATGAATACCAGGTACCCGCAACAGGCACTTATGCTTACACACTCCGCTTCTCGCCCGTAGGTTTCCCAACTGTAGGTGTTGAAAACATCACTTCAGCGCTCACCGACCTCAGCATCAGCAACAACCGCTCGCTCGAAATCGTAGCATGCGAAGGACAGCTCGAAGCCGGTGCCGAAATGTCGCTCTACAACATCGGCGGTATGCGCCTCGCAAGCATCAAGGCAAGCGCTCCTGCCTCTCAGCTCCAACTTTCTACAGCAGGATTGCCCCGCGGCTCATACCTCGTAGTAGTGAAGAACAACGGCAAGGTGCGCAACCACAAGATTGCATTGTAATCCCTGCACTAAAGTTAATGCCGACCACATCGAACTTTAAAGTACACTAAACACAGTTTGTAACCCTCGCGGTTACAACGCACACAAATAAAACGGCAGCCCACGACCATCATCAGTCACGGGCTGCCGTTTTTTTATTACATCGTAGCAAAATACTTGTCGGACGAAAAATTGGTAATAATATAGCAGTTGACCCAAGAACTTTAACAGTCCTCCTCCTCTCCTTCGTCGCTCGTCCCCCTAACTTAATTCTCCCCAAAAAGTTGGACCGTTCAGAAGTCCGTAATAATTTCTTCCTGTTTTCTGCCTCATAAATAGAAAATCTGCCTCATTTTTAGGATAAATGAGGCAGATTCTGAGAAAATGAGGCATATTCCTTGATTTCCTATCAACAAGAATCTTATCAATAAATTACTACGAGCTGATTACTAATTTATTGCTAAATATTTTAACTTTATTATCAAGACTTTAACTCAAAAATTTTATCCATCATTTAGCAAACTGGTGTCGAAAATTAGCTTCCCGATTCCATTTTCGGTATATCAAATGAGTTGGTCATATCATTGAAATAGTAATATTTGCCCTTTTCAAATGGAATATCAAGTAGTTTGATAGTGCTTGCTTCCCCATTATTTCTTTTAACCACTAAATAATACCAATTATTTTTTTGGCTATTTCTACAAGTGTTTTGCATAAACACCCAGAACTGCTTGTCATTATGAGATAGTTTTTCTTTCGATGATGTTAGGCCATTGCATCTACAATATACATTTTTTGTATTTTCTGTATCTAACATCAATAAGAAAGAATCATATATTGCAGATAAAGTTAGTTGGGTATCATCTTTCTTAATTGAAACAGTTTCGTTAAACACTATATAAACACTATCAGACCATTCTCTATATTCGTTTTCTATTGGAGTTGATGTTCCCGTAACATTATAAGTTCCTTCAGGTAGTCTGATACCGTCTTTTTTATCCCACATTCCATTTATTGTTGCTGTAGCACCTGTTTCTTGGTTTGTAAAAATTAGTGAATATGTTGCAGGAGTAAGTTGTTTTGTCTTGATATATTTCTCGTAAAATTCATTATAAACATCTGCTCCTGTTGCCCTTGTCATAGAGCCACTTTCAACAAATGTGTAATCTAATGTAAATTCAACTTCTTGTGGAATGTAAACATCTTCTTCATTAGAACAAGATGTGAAGCACATAACTGATGTTAATAACATCAAAGAAAACATTTTTTTCATAATAAGAAATATTAGTTAAACATAAAGTGTGTTGCATTTTCGACTCTACGCTTAACTACAAAAAAAGCGCAGACTCTCGTCATACGCCTCTTGGTTCACCACAAACCATAACCAACTATGAGAGAAGTCTACGCATATCGCGTATACTCCCAATGTTGGTTAGATTGTGTGCTCATTCAAATTCCGAGGTGGTGATTCAGAGGCGATTGAGCTATTTATCTATATGTATTGCATGCGGATAGTGTCCACACACTTGGCAAAGGTAGTAATTTATTTTTATAGTTTACGTTTTTTGAAATAAAAAAAACCCCCGACCTTGTTAGTCGAGGATTCTGTTGAGTATATGTTTTTATTCCCACTCAATGTATGTGTTTTTATTCCCACTCAATAGTAGCATTGGGTTTCGGAGAGAGGTCGTAGCACACGCGGTTTACGTTGGGCACTTCCTTGAGGATGCGGTTGGTAATCTTGTCGAGGATTGCCCAATCGATGTGCTCAATAGAAGCGGTCATCGCGTCAATCGTGTTCACGGCGCGGATGATTACGGGCCAATCGTATGAACGAGCGTTGTCGCGTACGCCTACTGACTTGAAGTCGGGCACGAGAGTGAAGTACTGCCATACCTTCTTGTCGAGACCAGCCTTAGCAAATTCTTCGCGGAGGATAGCGTCACTTTCGCGTACAGCTTCGAGGCGGTCGCGTGTAATAGCACCAAGGCAACGTACGCCGAGACCGGGACCGGGGAAGGGCTGACGGTAAACCATTTCGTAGGGCAAACCGAGTTCGAGACCGCAAGCGCGAACTTCGTCCTTAAAGAGCTGCTTGATGGGTTCTACGAGTTCGAACTGGAGGTCTTCAGGAAGACCACCTACGTTGTGGTGCCTCTTTACGCACTTTGCGGTCTTCGTACCACTTTCCACGATGTCGGGATAGATTGTACCCTGACCGAGGAAGTCGATACCTTCGAGCTTGCGAGCTTCTTCTTCGAATACACGAATGAATTCGCCACCGATAATCTTACGCTTCTGCTCGGGGTCAGCAACATTTTCGAGCTTAGTGAGGAAGCGTTCTGTAGCATCTACGTAAACGAGGTTTGCACAGAGCTGGTTGCGGAATACTTCAACAACATCTTCAGACTCGCCCTTGCGCATAAGGCCGTGGTTCACGTGTACGCAAACGAGGTTTTCGCCAATCGCCTTAAGCAAGAGTGCTGCTACTACAGAGCTGTCAACACCACCTGAGAGGGCGAGGAGCACCTTCTTATCGCCCACCTGACGACGGATGAGTTCCACCTGGTCGGCAACGAAGTTCTTCATATTCCAGTTAGCCTCAGCCTTGCAAGTTTCGAAAACGAAGTCCTTTACAGCAACCTTAATCGCTTCTTCGTCATTTTCGAATTGGGGAAGACTTACAGCGCAAGTAGCTTTTGCGTGACCAGCTGCGATAACGGGGAAACCAGCTTCGTAAATTTCGGGGAGAACGTCGATTTCAACGCCGTCGATCACGTTGTTAGGACCACCGTTGATGATGATACCCTTCACGTTAGGCAACGCCTTGAGTTCTGCTGCTGTAATGTCGTGGGGATAGATTTCGCTGTACACACCGAGTGCGCGAATGGCGCGAGCTACCACTGTATTTTCGTGGCTACCCAAGTCAAGAATGACAATCATGTCTTGTTTCATAAGGCTTCTGTATAAAAAAATAATTTTTTCAGCGCAAAAGTACAGAATTTCATTTTTTCTGCAAAAAGGAGAAATGATTTTTTTTACAGAATAATTCATATTTTTTTTGAGCAGGAAAAGTTTGGCGAAAATCCTTTAATTTTGGAATGTAAAGTAT
Organism: Alloprevotella sp.; assembly: GCA_045632745.1. Lineage (GTDB taxonomy): Bacteria > Bacteroidota > Bacteroidia > Bacteroidales > Bacteroidaceae > Alloprevotella. The sequence goes on along the minus strand of JAZQXH010000028.1, from coordinate 33,082 downwards.
AAATAATTCAGGAAAAAACGCTACTATACTACGATATTTTACGAAAGTGTAGAAACTAATTTGTATTTTTGCATTTAATAGTAGCGCGCACAATATATTATATAATGAGTGGGCAACCGAAGTGCGCACATGATAACGCCCACTTGCTGAACAGAAATTTTAAAATTCCCCATATATGGCAACAGTTGACGATAAGAAAATTATCTTCTCGATGGTAGGTTTGACCAAGACCATCAAACAAACAAACAAAACTATTCTGAAGGACATTTACCTCAGCTTCTTCTACGGTGCAAAGATTGGTATCATCGGTTTGAACGGTGCGGGTAAATCTACCTTGATGAAAATCATTGCAGGCATCGACAACGACTATCAGGGCGAAGTGGTTTTCTCGCCCGGATACAGCGTAGGCTATCTTCCTCAGGAACCCCAGCTCGACGACAAGAAGACTGTGCGCGAGATTGTGCAGGAAGGTGTGCAGCACATCGTCGATGCACTCACTGAATACGAAGAAATCAATCAGAAGTTCGGACTTCCCGAATACTATGAGGACGAAGACAAGATGAACCAACTCTTCGTTCGTCAGGGCGAACTCCAGGACATCATCGACGCCACAGATGCGTGGAACCTCGATAGCCGTCTTGAGCGCGCAATGGCAGCACTCCGTTGCCCCGAACCCGACCGCACTGCCGAAAACCTTTCGGGAGGTGAACGCCGACGCGTAGCGCTCTGCCGACTCTTGCTTCAGAAGCCCGACGTACTCCTGCTCGACGAACCTACCAACCACCTTGATGCAGAAAGCATCGACTGGTTGGAACAGCACCTCAACCAGTACGAAGGAACCGTCATCGCCGTTACCCACGACCGCTACTTCCTCGACGACGTAGCAGGCTGGATTCTTGAACTCGACCGTGGCGAAGGCATTCCCTGGAAGGGCAACTACTCTTCATGGCTCGAACAGAAGTCCAAGCGCATGGAAATGGAAGAAAAGGTGGCAAGCAAGCGCCGCAAGACACTTGAGCGCGAGTTGGAATGGGTGCGCATGGCGCCCAAGGCACGCCAGGCTAAGGGTAAGGCACGTTTGAATTCGTACGACAAACTTCTTGGCGAAGACCAGAAAGAGAAGGAACAGAAGCTGGAAATCTTTATCCCCAACGGACCACGCCTCGGCAACAAGGTCATCGAAGCGCAACACGTGGCAAAGGCTTTTGGCACAAAGCAACTCTTCTCGGACCTCAACTTCATGCTGCCGCCTAACGGCATCATCGGCGTGATTGGCCCCAACGGCGCTGGTAAGACAACCCTCTTCCGCCTCATCATGGAACTCGAAAAAGCGGATGCCGGCACTTTCGAAGTGGGCGAAACAGTGAAACTTGCTTACGTTGACCAACAACATAAGGACATCGACCCCGCAAAGTCGGTGTACGAAGTAATCAGCGGCGGTTCGGAACTCATGCGTATGGGCGGCAGAGAAATCAATGCGCGCGCCTACCTCAGCCGTTTCAACTTCTCGGGTGCTGACCAGGAAAAGAAGTGCGGTGTACTTTCGGGCGGTGAGCGCAACCGTTTGCACCTTGCCCTCGCGCTGAAGCAGGAAGGCAACGTACTCCTGCTCGACGAACCTACCAACGACATCGACGTCAACACGCTCCGCGCGCTCGAAGAAGGTCTTGAAGCCTTTGCAGGTTGTGCTGTAGTCATCAGCCACGACCGCTGGTTCCTCGACCGTATCTGCACACACATCCTCGCATTCGAAGGCGACGGCAACGTATTCTTCTTCGAAGGCTCTTACTCCGACTACGAAGTAAACAAGGCAAAGCGCCTCGGCATTGAAGAGCCCAAGCGCATTCGCTATCGCAAGTTGGAAGAATAAAGCCATTTTTTATATTCTAGAGTTTCTAGATATTCTAGAACGTCTAGATACTCTAGAATTTCCTCTTAACAACCTCACAACCTCAACAACTATGAAAGGAATCGTTCTTGCAGGCGGTAGCGGCACCCGCCTTTACCCCATCACAAAGGGAATCAGCAAGCAGCTTATCCCCATCTTCGATAAACCCATGGTGTACTACCCCATCTCGGTACTCATGCTGGCAGGCATTCGCGACATTCTCATCATCTCTACTCCCCAGGACCTCCCCGGCTTCAAGCGCCTGCTCGGCGATGGGTCTGACTACGGAGTAAACTTCTCGTATGCCGAACAGCCTTCGCCCGACGGACTGGCACAAGCCTTCATCATTGGCGAAGAATTCGTGGGCGACGACTGCGCATGCCTCGTGCTGGGCGACAACATCTTCCACGGAAGCAACCTTCGCCACATGCTCCGAACGGCTGTCGAAACTGCTGAGCAAAGCAACAAAGCCACCGTTTTCGGCTACCGCGTGAACGACCCCGAGCGCTACGGCGTAGTGGAATTCGATGCTGACGGAAACTGCAAGAGCATTGAGGAAAAGCCCCTCAAACCGAAGTCCGACTACGCCGTTGTGGGTCTCTACTTCTACCCCAACAAGGTGGTTGACGTAGCCAAGAGCATCAAGCCCTCAGCACGCGGCGAACTCGAAATCACCACCGTCAACCAGCGCTTCCTCGAAGACAGCGAACTCATGGTTCAAACACTCGGACGCGGTTTCGCATGGCTCGACACAGGTACACACGACAGCCTCTCCGAAGCCTCTACCTTCATCGAAGTTATCGAAAAGCGTACGGGGCTCAAGGTGGCTTGCCTCGAAGGCATTGCCTATGAGCAGGGCTGGATTACGCGCGAAAAACTCATCGAGTTGGCTCAACCCATGATTAAGAACCAGTATGGTCAGTACTTGTTAAAATTGGCTGAACACTAAAAAAGACCTTTCCTAAAATTAAACCATCTTCAGGAAAAAGTCAACATTCACAAACGGGAAACTGATTGTTAGCACCAACTGACAATCAGTCCTCCCGTCTTTCTGCAACAATACTGCCCCCCCATATTTATTACCAATACTGTTCCACCTATATTTATTACCCAATGATAATAGCCGTAGATTTCGACGGAACCATCGTTGAGCATCGCTATCCTGCTATTGGCAAAGAAATACCCTTTGCCATCGACACCCTGAAACGACTAATCGACGATGGCCACAAACTGGTACTCTGGTCCGTGCGCGAAGGCGAACTCCTCGATGACGCCGTAAGATGGTGCGAAGAACGAGGACTGCGATTCTATGCGGTAAACAAAAACTTCGATGAGGACAGCGACAACGAAAATTTGGAAAACAATGCTGCCTACAGCCGCAAACTGAAAGCAAAAGTATTCATCGACGACCGCAATGTCGGCGGACTGCCCGATTGGGGAGTTATCTACCAACTCATCAGCCGAGGCATCACATACCAGGAATACCTCATGGAGGAAATAAACGACCTCCAGCCTCAACCCCAAAAGAAACCTTGGTGGAAGTTTTAAAGTATGAATTTATTACCTTCCTACCGGCTTACGCTCAATGAAAATACTTTCTGCACCACAAATGCGCGAACTCGACAGACTCACTGTCGAAATAAACAACGAAACATCCCACGAACTCATGCTAAGAGCTGCTGCAGCCTTCTGCGAAGCCTTTTGCAAACGTTGGGATGAGGATACACCCGTCACCATTTTCGCAGGTCCTGGCAACAATGGTGGCGATGCTTTGGCTGTGGCAAAAATGCTTACAGAAATCGGCTACGAGGTTACGACCTTCCTTTTTAATCCCAAACAAAACCTGTCGCCCGACTGCGCCACATGCCGCCAGCAATTATTAAACACTCCGGGACATCATTTCACAGAAATAACGGATAAATTCGACCCTCCTGCGCTCCACGAAGAAATTGTTGTCATCGACGGACTTTTTGGCACAGGTCTCAACAAACCCCTCACCGGCGGTTTTGCATCCTTAGCCAAATTCATCAATGCTTCGCCCACAACGGTAGTTGCCATAGACATGCCTTCGGGGTTAATGAGCGAAAACAATTTGGAATACAGCGCAGACGCAATTGTTCGAGCTGACTACACTTTCACATTTCAATATCCCAAGTTAGCCTTGATGCTTGATGGCTACGCTCCTTACTACGGAAAAGTCAGCGTGCTCAACATCGGTTTGCTCGAAAGCGTAGCGCAAAGCATGCCAACTCCCTACCAGACGATTGAGTTCGACACCGTTTCCCAACTTATCCAACCGCGCAAACCCATCAGCCACAAAGGAACTTTTGGCACGGCGCTCCTCATTGCCGGACAACAGGGTATGGCCGGTGCAGCCACGCTCGCTGCAAAAGCATGCTTGCGCAGTGGCGTTGGAAAAATCGCAGTACACACTGCTGCCAACAACAACGACATCTTGCAAATCTCCACACCCGAAGCCATCGTTCTTTCGGACAAGAACGCTACGCACATCACAACGATGCCTGCCGACCTTACAAAATACACCGGCATCGGCATCGGCCCCGGGATTGGCACGCACCCCGACACCGCAGAAGCACTGCAACATATCTTGCGTTCAGCAACTTCGCCCCTTGTCGTTGACGCCGACGCCCTCAACCTCATAGCGCAAAACCGCCACTTCCTGTCCCTCCTGCCTAAAAACAGCATCCTCACGCCACACCCTGGCGAACTGCAGCGCATAGCAGAGACTACCACTTCGCCCGAGAGCCTTTTGCAAAAAGCCATTCAACTTTCAACAACAAGCCAAACGTTTGTGATTCTGAAAGGTCACCACACTGCCATCTGCACTCCTGCAGGCGAAGTCTATTTTAACACTACGGGCAACGCAGGAATGGCAACAGCGGGTGCAGGCGATGTCCTCACAGGCATCCTCACTTCGCTCCTCGCACAAGGCTACTCCCCCTTAGATACTTGCATTTTAGGCGTTTACCTTCACGGTTTGGCAGGCGACAAAGCCGAGCAACGCCTCGGTCAACACGCACTTATCGCCTCCGACATCATCCTCCATCTTCACGATGCTTTCAGAGAATGCTGTTCGAGCACTTCCCACACTCCATTTCTTTAGACCATACAACACAGTCCTATACACAATGAAACGAATCATCACCACCTGCCTTTCGGCTCTCATCTTTGCCACAGGATTTTCACAGACTGAGGTAAGAGAATACCGCCCGGGCGTAACTACAAGCGGCATCACCTACTTCCTTCCTACAACAAAGCTGCAGGTTGTCATTACCGCTAAGCGCACAAAGCACACTCCCGGAACCTTCGCAAACTATGCTGAGCGCTACCTGCGCATCAAAGACGTAGTTTACACAGAAAAAGAAGTGTGGGAACTCCTCAGCGTCGAAATGTCAACAATCGGTGTTGCCGACCCTTCGCAAGCCTACTCTATCACGCACAACATCAAATCTACAGCCCCAATGGTGCGCTTAGCCCCCGACGGACGTTTGCTCGCCATCAATTGCGAAGCGGAGGAAATTGAAGAACCACAAGAAGGGTCTGTACGAAAGATAGCTACCCAGCACGCCAACCCCGACAAATACAAAACGCAGGAAATTCTGTCAGCCGGAAGCGTGCCCAAAATGGCAGAACTCACCGCTGCCGAAATCTATGACATACGCGAAAACCGCTCTATGCTCGCCAAGGGACTTGCCGACTTTATGCCGAAGGACGGCGAGCAGTTGCGCCTCATGCTCGAAAGTCTTGAGGAACAGGAAAACGCACTGATGCAACTTTTCCAGGGCACAACAGAAAGCGAAGTTCACACCTTTGTACTCGACTACACTCCTCCTGCAACCGATGTAAAGAGCGAAATCCTTTTCCGCTTTTCAAAGAAAATAGGACTTGTTGAAAACGACAACCTTGCAGGCGCTCCATATTATATAGATATCACAGACCTCAAGACACTGCCTGCTCCTGTTGAGGCAGAACCCGTTGTCGAAAAGAAGAAACTCTTCGACTTTTCTTTCCTGAAGCCCCAAACCGAAGAACTCGACCTTCGCTACCGACTCCCCGGAACCGCACGCATCAAGGTTTACGATATGGAAAACACGCTCACCCAAATCGAAGTACCCTTGGCGCAATTTGGTCGTATCGAAAATGTCAAAGCCGACCTTTTCAACAAAAAACTCCAGACCAGCGTTCTTCTGTCACCCATCACGGGCGCACTCGTAAGAATCGACATGATCGAACCCGAGAAAAAGTAATTCCTGAGATTAGGAAACGAATAAAATGGTAAGTGAGGAGACGAGTAGAAGAGAAACTGCGTAGCTGATGAGCCTAAGCAAATAAAGGAGAAAGGAGAAAGGAGAAAGGAGAAAACCATCCGGATGGAGTTGTACTCTGTTCTCTGTACTCTGTACTCTATACTCTGTACCCTAAACAAAGTACCCTAAACAAAGTACCCTATCAATAAAATGAGGAGCGCCACTTGCAAGTAGCGCTCCTCATTTATTATATATATAGTTTCAGATTTGGAACTTTAATACTTAATAATCTGTCCCAATCGCAAAACGGTAGTTTTCTTAATGCGGTTCATCTTACACAACTGTGCTACCGACGTTCCGGTCTTCGATGCGATACGCGAAAGGTTGTCGCCCTTACGCACCTTGTAGTAGCGCGAACCCGAGTTGTTGTTACTTCCATCCTTTGCAGCATACATTCCGGTGAAGTTTCTGCTTGAATTAGGCTTATGGAAGGTATAGAAATCGCACGTTACGTCCTGATTTGCAAAGTCAAAGAGGAATGCGGGGTCGATGGCTTCACCCATCACGCGTGTTTCAAAATGGAGATGCGAACCATAAGAGCGTCCTGTGTTACCACCAAGTCCAATGGGCTGTCCTGCCTTCACTTCGTCGTCGGTCTTGCAGAGATGCTTCGACATGTGTGCGTAGATGGTTTCCAAACCGTTTTCGTGGCGAAGCACGATGTATTTTCCGTAGCCCTTGCGTTCGTACTTCACGATACGCACTTTACCGTCAAACGCAGCATAGATAGTGTCACCGGTGTAAACCTTCACGTCGATACCCTTGTGCATACGGCGGAAGCGGGGGCGGTAACCAAACTTACTTGTCACCTTGCGGCTCTTTGTAGGCATGCAAAATCCACGAAGGTCGATCACCAAACTGTCGGGCACATCGGCGCGCGAATAGCAGTGCGTGTTCTGCGTGTCCCAGGTCTTGTAAAACTCTTCGATGGCATCCTCTTCTTCGAGCATCATCATGATGGCAACAGAGTCAACCTCTTGTAGTTTACGGTCAATAGGAGCTTGCTTAGCAATCATATCTTGAGCTACAGCACTTGTGGAGGCTGCAGCTGCAATACAAAGGCTTGCCAAGAAGCGCTTTATAACGTGTATTTTCATTGGCTTTTAACTTTAGTGCTGCAAAGTTACCGCTTTTTCCTTAAATGAAAAAATAATCAATCCCTTAATTATCAAAAAAAATCTGAAAACTAACATTTTATAACATTTTTTTAGTTTCGCAAGGGAAGAATTACTTGTTAGAGGACAGAGGACAGAGTGTAGAGAACAGAGTACAAAGTACAAAGTACAGAGTACAAAGTACAGAGTACAGAATACAACTAACCATCCGGATGGTTTCTCCTTTCTCCTTTCTCCTTTCTGATTTCTCATTTCTCCTTTCTCCTCGCTTGTTTACTAAACTATCACTTCAACTCCTATTTCATCTCCGCCAAATCAGATTTTAGGGCGATTTGGCAAATTCTTGACAAAATCTCTGCTCAGACCAGAAAAAATGGTTAATTTTGGACGGATTATTGATAGTATGCGCTATTCTGAGACACGTTGATTTTCTTCACAAACACAGCACTCAGAATATGTTGCTAACATCGGAAATCCTCAAAATCAAGCATTGAAACGCTGCACAAAAGTCCTATGTTTCTTCGCTGATTGTTCCCTCCTGCAAAACAAAAAAGACATATCACACAACTAATAAAATCTCTACGATGATGGCTGAAAATAGAAGTCTGGTCTCTATTGAGTCCTTGTCGCGCGAAAAAATTCTCTCATTGATTCATCGCGCTGAAGAATTTGAAAAGAATCCCAACAGTAAGATACTGGACGGCAAGATTGTTGCCACCCTGTTCTTTGAACCCTCTACACGCACACGCCTCAGTTTCGAGACGGCAGCCAATCGTTTGGGCGCAAAGGTCATTGGCTTTGCCGACCCCAAAATCACGAGCGGCACGAAGGGCGAAACGCTTAAAGACACTATCATGATGGTGCAAAACTATGCCGACGTCATCGTGATGCGCCATTATTTAGAGGGTGCTGCGCTCTATGCGAGCGAAGTTGCCAACGTGCCCATCATCAATGCCGGCGACGGTGCCAACCAACACCCCACGCAGACCATGCTCGACCTCTACAGCATCTACAAAACGCAGGGCACACTCGACAATCTCAACGTATTCCTCGTTGGCGACCTCAAATACGGCCGCACGGTGCACTCGCTCATCATGGCGCTGCGCCACTTCAACCCCACTTTCCACTTCATCGCACCCAAGGAATTGGCGATGCCCGAGGAATACAAGACTTACTGCAAGGAGCACGGAATTACCTACGTCGAACACGAAGACTTCAACGAGGACATCATCGCCGAAGCCGACATCCTTTACATGACTCGCGTGCAGCGTGAGCGTTTCACCGACCTCATGGAGTACGAACGCGTCAAGGACGTATATATCCTTAAAGCATCGATGCTCGGCAAGGCGCGCGACAACATGAAGATTCTCCACCCGCTGCCTCGTGTGAATGAAATTGCTTACGACGTTGACGACGTGAAGCATGCATACTACTTCCAGCAGGCGCAAAACGGTTTGTACGCTCGCGAAGCTATCATCTGTGACGTCTTAAATCTTTAATCTTAATCCTGAACGAACTATGAACCAAGAATTAATGGTTGCCGCTATCGAAAACGGCACAGTCATCGACCATATACCTTGCAACAAATTGTTTGAAGTAATTTCGCTCCTCGGACTTCAGGCCATGACATCAACTGTGATGATTGGCTACAACCTTGCCAGCGGAAAGATGGGAAGCAAGAGTTTGATAAAGATTTCCGACCGCTTCTTCTCCGACGAGGAGCTCAACCGCCTCGCAGTGGTTGCGCCCAACGTGAATCTATCCATCATCCGCAATTTCGAAGTGGTAGAGAAGCGACAAGTCGAAATGCCGTCGCCCATCGTAGGCGTTGTGAAGTGTGCGAATCCTAAGTGTATCACCAACAACGAACCCATGCGCACACGCTTCGATGTGTCGCAAAAGAAAGATGGCGTGATTCGCTGCCATTATTGCGGCCGCGAGCAGTTGGTAGATACAGTGAAGTTGGTGTAAGCGCCAATTAAAATTTGACTTACGTTGAGGTCGTTGCGCTGAGGCTTGATGTTGCCCCACGTAAGTCGTACAAATTTTAGATTATAGCCTATGGCAGAATTTTTAGATATTGTGTGCCGCCGCCGAAGTGTGCGCTCCTTTACCGAAGAGGCACTCACCTCGGACGAAGTGGTGGCATTGCTGACGCCGGCTTTGATGGCGCCCACCTCAAAGGGGAAGCAGGCAGTGGAATTCGTATTGGCGGACGACCGCGAAACGCTCGAACGCCTTTCGCAGGCTAAGCCTCGCTTCGGCACACTCATTGCCGGAGCCGCTTTGGCGATTGTTGTATGTGGACGCATGGACATTTCCGACGTTTGGATTGAGGATGCCTCCGTAGCCGCCACGATGCTCCTGCTTTCGGCAGAGGAACAAGGACTTGGCGCATGCTGGGTGCAAATTCGCGAGCGCCTTCAGGAAGATGGGTCGCCTGCTTCGTTGGCAGTGCGCGACATTCTTCAGCTTACGCCCGAGCAAGAACCGCTTTGCGTGATTGCCGTAGGACGTAAAGCCAAGGAAACAACGCCTCACGCCCTCGATGAACTTCGTTGGGAGCGTGTCATTGTGAAATCCTAAACCATATGCAGGGCGAAATGAAAGAACATTTGCAGGGAAGGATAGAGCGCGTCGTATTGCTCGGAGCTGGCAACGTTGCCACCCACTTAGGGCGTGCGCTCCGGCAGGCTGGCGTGCAGATAGTCTGTGTGTATAGCCGTGACGTGCGCAATGCGAACGCCTTGGCTGCAACCGTTTCGGCGCGCGCCGTCGATAGTGTGGACCATCTGCCCGATGCCGATGCCTTCATCTTTGCGGTCAAGGACGATGCGCTGCCCTCGTTGGTCGGACAAGTAGCTTCGCAGCATCCGCACCGCTGCTTTATCCACACGGCCGGGAGCGTGTCGCTCGCAGTGTTTGGAAAGGAGGTGCAGAATGCAGCGGTGATGTATCCGATGCAAACATTCTCGAAGCAAATAGCGGTATCCTTCGCCGGAGTGCCGATTTATATCGAGGCTACTAACGATTCCACATTTCAGCAGGTTGAGCAATTGGCGCTTTCAACGGGTGCGAAAGTTACGCCCCTCGACAGCGAAAAGCGCAAACTCCTCCACCTCGCAGCGGTCTTTGCCTGCAACTTCTCCAACCATTGCTACGCACTGGCTTCCGATGTCATGGCGCAAGCCGGACTTCCGTTTACCGACCTCCTGCCTCTCATCGAAACAACTACGCAAAAGCTCTACCACACCCACCCTGCCGCCGGACAAACAGGACCGGCAGCAAGAGGCGACATGGGAGTTCAGAAAGCCCATTGCGAACTACTTGCCGACAATCCTACGGCAAAAGATATTTACACCCTCCTCAGCAAAAGCATTTACCTCAAAGCGCATACAGCGAAACCCCAACCCACTATGATAAACTACGACCTTACTAAAATCAAAGCCATCGCTTTTGATGTCGATGGCGTTTTGAGTTCAAACCTCGTCATCCTCGACAGCAACGCACAACCCGTACGCACCGCCAACATTAAGGACGGCTATGCCATGCAACTCGCCGTGAAGAAGGGGCTCAACCTCGCCATCATCACAGGGGGCAAAAGCGAAGCCGTACGCCAGCGCTACGTCAACCTTGGACTGCAAAACGTGTTCATGGGCGTAAGTGTCAAAATCGAAGTCTTCAAACAATGGCTCGAAGAGAGCGACCTGCAGCCCGACGAAGTCATCTATGTGGGCGACGACATCCCCGACTACGAAGTGATGCGCATGTGTGGTTGCCCCTGCTGTCCCTCAGACGCAGCGCCCGAAATCCGCGCCATCGCCACTTACGTCAGCGATAAGGCAGGCGGACAGGGTTGCGGTCGCGACATTATCGAGCAGGTGCTCCGTGCTCAAGGTCTCTGGATGTCGGATGCCGAAGCCTTCGGATGGTAGGAGGAGAGGGCTATAGGGGGGAATAGAAGTCCTAGAGGCTCTAGGAACTCTAGATGCTCTAGAACTTCTAGATATTCTAGAGGCTCTAGATATTCTAAAAAATCCTTTCATCTGATTCCACTTAAAACATCGCTACAGAAATGTTAGACAATCTTTCGAAATACAATGTCATATTAGCCAGCAACTCGCCGCGCCGCAAGGAGTTGTTGCAAAAACTGGGCGTCAACTTCAAGGTGCGCACGCTCTACGGCATCGACGAATCATGCCCTGCCGGACTTTCCAACGAAGATTCTGCCAAGCACATTGCGCTTAAAAAAGCCGAAGCCTACAAGCAGCACATGGCTGACGACGAACTCCTCATCACTGCCGATACCATCGTTTGCATCGACAACCGAATTCTCGGCAAACCCCAGAACATCGAAGAAGCCACCGCCATGTTGCGCAGACTTTCGGGTCGCACCCACGAGGTCGTAACGGGCGTTGCCGTCATCACAAAAGAGCGCACCGTCAATTTTGCCGTAACGAGCGAAGTCGTTTTTTCCCAACTCGACGACTCCGACATTGACTACTACGTCGATAACTTCCTGCCCTTCGACAAAGCCGGAGCCTACGGCATTCAGGAGTGGATAGGTCTCGTTGCTGTCGAAGAACTGCGCGGAAGTTTCTTCAACGTCATGGGACTTCCCGTACAACGACTCTACGGCATTCTCAAACAATTTTGAAATCACAAAAACACTACCCTAAACGATATGAAAAAAACATTATTCTTACTCGCCACAGCTGTTCTGACACTCTTCGCAAGTTGCGAAAGTCATGAAAACGATGCCAAATACCGCTCGATGTATCCCATCCTCGCCGACATGGAATTCGAATCGCTCGTCACCGGCACCGACAAAATCGTTGCAGGCGAACCCTTCGTAGCACGTGTCAAGCAGGCACAACTCGGACGTCTGCTCAACAAGACTACCTACAAGTGGAGCGACGGACGCGAAGAAGGCACGCACAGCCCCTTCCCCAGCACCATCGTGTACGATGCCAACCCCATCAACCCCACCGACACCATCGTGCTCCCCTACTCCGGACGTCAGCAAATCAAGATGGAGGCCAGATACAACATCTCAGGCGGATGCGACCAGTATGCAGCCAACATTATCGACATCCCCGAAGGAAAGGTCAACTACGAAGTGCCCTCCTTCCTCTACTACCGCGTGACCATCACCAAGAACCTCTACGTGCACCCCGCACCCGAGCAATAGTCTCGCTGGTATCGGAGCGCAAAACACGAGGCAACTTGCGCCCAATTCAAGAAATTATTGTAATTTTGCCCCGAAATATTTGAAAACAATCTATAAATCATAGGAGTGCAAAGTCTGCCTGCCTCGCAAACAGGAGTTTCAGCGCAGTCCGCCACGCCTATCACTAACAAAAACATTATGACAGCATTCGTATTCCCCGGCCAAGGCTCGCAATTCGTAGGTATGGGCAAGGACCTCTACGAAAACAACGCCCTTGCTAAAGAACTTTTTGATAAAGCCAACGACATCCTCGGCTTCAGCATCACGGACATCATGTTCAGCGGCACCGACGAGGAACTCAAGCAAACAAAAGTAACACAGCCCGCTGTGTTCCTCCATAGCGTCATCTCTGCGCTCTGTCTCGGCGACGACTTCAAGCCCGCCATGGTGGCTGGTCACTCGCTCGGTGAACTCTCTGCGCTCACAGCTGCAGGTTGCCTTTCGTTCGAAGATGGTTTGAAGCTCGTAGCTGCTCGCGCCGTAGCGATGCAGGCTGCTTGCGAGGCTGTACCTGGCACAATGGCTGCCGTAATCGGTTTGCCCGATGAGCAGGTGGAGGCTATCTGCAAGGAAGTTTCTACGCCCGAAGCCCTCGTTATCCCTGCTAACTACAACTGCCCTGGTCAGCTCGTCATCTCCGGCGAAAAGTCGGCCATCGAAGCTGCTTGCGCAAAACTCAAGGAAGCCGGTGCAAAGCGCGCACTCGTGCTCCCCGTGAGCGGTGCGTTCCACTCGCCCCTCATGCAGCCCGCTAAGGAAGAACTCGAGGCTGCCATCGAAAAGGCCACTTTCAACAAGCCCATCTGCCCCGTTTACCAGAACGTCGATGCACAGGCACACACTTGCCCCGAAGAAATCAAGGCGAACCTCATCCAGCAGCTCACAGCCAGCGTGCTCTGGACTAAGGAAGTGCAAAACATGATTGCTGCCGGTGCAACAGAGTTCGTAGAATGCGGTCCCGGCAAGGCGTTGCAGGGCATGATTGCAAAGATTTCGCGCGACGTAACGGCTCGTGGACTCTAACGAATCCTACATACGTGAATAAGTGTGTGAGCACCATGCCTTCCCATCAAGGCTTGGGGCTCACACATTCGTAATATTATCCCAACCCAACTTTCGCAAGCTTCAGTTGAAATAGGTTATGAGGTTGTTAGGTCGCTTCGCTTTAAGTTTTTGAGGGCTATCCGGATTGTTTCTATGAATGAATGATAGCAATCCGAATGGTACACCTTAAAACCTTATAACCTTAAACCTTAAAACCTAAGCAGTTGAGCACTTGCGAAACTACTATTATCCCAACTCCTATCACCAACACAAACTGACATGAACATATATCAAGTATTGCCCCGACTCTACGGCAACACCAAAGGACAAAACATTAAGGCAGGCTCCATCGCCGAAAACGGCTGTGGCAAGATGAACGACTTTACTGCCGACGAACTCAAGCGCATCAAGGATTACGGTTTCACCCACATCTGGTACACGGGTCTCATCGAACATGCTACGCAGACCGACTACACTCAATATAAAATAGCCCTCGACAACGCCATTGTGGTCAAGGGTAAGGCGGGTTCGCCCTACGCCATCAAGGACTACTACGACATCGACCCCGACCTTGCGGTGGATGTGAAGCAGCGCATGAAGGAGTTCGAAGCCCTCGTTGCTCGTACGCATGAGGCAGGCCTGAAGATGGTCATCGACTTTGTGCCCAACCATGTGGCACGCCAGTATAAGTCCGACGCAAAGCCCCCACGCGTCAAGGATCTCGGCGAAACCGACGACAAGGCGAAGGCTTTCGACCAGCAAAACAACTTTTACTACATCCTCGGCGAGCAGTTGCACGTAGAGTTTGCGGCTACCGACAACCTCACCTACGAAGAACTCCCCGCGCGCGCCACGGGCAACGACTGCTTCCACGCATGGCCCAACCGCAACGACTGGTACGAAACGGTGAAGCTCAACTACGGAGTGGACTACTGCGCCGGCGGCACAAAGAACTTTGCTCCCACGCCCAACACGTGGAAGAAGATGACCGCCATCCTCCTGTTCTGGGCAAAGAAGGGCGTCGATGCCTTCCGTTGCGACATGGCAGAGATGGTACCCGTAGAGTTCTGGAAGTATGCCATCAAGGAGGTGAAGAAGAAGTTCCCCCACGTGCAGTTCATCGCCGAAGTCTATAACCCTGCCGAGTATCGCAACTACATCAAGATTGGCGGCTTCGACTATCTCTACGACAAGGTGGGTCTCTACGACACGCTGCGCGCCATCGTATGCCACCAGCAGCCTGCGGCAGCCATCACCGGTGCTTGGCAGTCGGTCGATGATATTTACAACCACATGCTCAACTTCCTCGAAAACCACGACGAGCAGCGCATCGCTTCCGACTATTTTGCCCACACGCCCGAAAAGGCGAAGCCCGCCCTCGTTGTGAGCGCCCTCATGCGCGAAACGCCCCTCATGATTTACGCCGGTCAGGAAATTGGCGAGCGTGGCATGGACGAAGAGGGTTTCTCGGGTCGCGATGGTCGCACCACGATTTTCGACTACTGGACGGTCGATTCGCTCAAGAAGCTCACAGCCGGCGTCAGCGCCCTCTCAGAGCGCGAGCGCGACCTCTACGACTACTATAGCCGCATCCTTCAGCTGCGCAACAATGTGCAGGCGTTCAAGGACGGACTTTTCTACGACCTCATGTACGTCAACTACGACGGCGAGCAGGGACTCAACCCCTCGCGCCACTTTGCCTTCATGCGCCGTAGCGCGCAGGAAACGGTGCTCGTAGTTGTCAACTTCGAAGAATATCCCTGCACCATCGGTGTCAAGATTCCCGAGCACGCCTTCGAATTCCTGAGCTTGCCCGAGGGCACACAGTGTGCCACGGATTTGCTCACCGACGAAGTCCAAATCCTCGAATTGCAGCCCGACGCCTTCACGAAGGTCACGCTCCCCAGCTGGGGCGCAGCCGTACTGAAGTTCTAATTGAAGTGGCGCAAGAGTAATAATACAGACTTTATCTCTCCCCAATATTCACCAATGCTACACAGGCTTATATCAGCTTTGAATAGCATTGGTGATTTATTTTACTCAACTTTCGCAAGCTTCTGTTGAGTTAGGTTATGAGGTTGTTAGTTCGCTTCGCTTTAAGGTTTTGAGGACTATCCAGAATGTTAATATAAAATTAGTAGACGAGTTTTTAGGTACGAGTAGACAAGTGAGGTTTGACTTGCACGCTGCATAGCCTTATAACCTCAAAACCTTATAACCTTATAACCTAATTTAGTAGACGAGTTTTTAGGTACGAGGAACTGCGAAGCTGATGAGCGTGAGCGAATAAACGAGATGGTTAGACTCGAACGCTTACTTGCACCCTGCACCCTGCGTAGAGATGTCCCAGTGGGGCGTCTCCCTCATGCGCCACATACCCCCGAAAGATGTAATTGATTGGGAGACGCCTCAATGAGACGTCTCTACGCACGGCGGTATTCGCGACACGACATGCACAACGTAACTTTTCTCACACAGGACTTCTCAGACTTACACAGACTTTCGCGAGCAT
The DNA here is from genome assembly GCA_045632745.1 of Alloprevotella sp. Lineage (GTDB taxonomy): Bacteria > Bacteroidota > Bacteroidia > Bacteroidales > Bacteroidaceae > Alloprevotella. The sequence goes on along the minus strand of JAZQXH010000028.1, from coordinate 16,965 downwards.
GCTCGCACCATCCGGATGGTAGTTGTACTCTGTTCTCTGTACTCTATAAATACTCTATTACACTATCCGCTATAATCACGTTGAGAGAATAATCAACAGATTATACTTTTACTGAATTCCTTGTCCTGCATAGCAAAACAGTGTAATCTGTGTAATCACGTTGATAATAAAAAAAGAAAATGATATAGCAGTTGACCCATTATTACAGACCCCTCCGCCCCTTGGGCACCTCCCCTAACTTCGGGGAGGAATTTGAGATACTTCCGTTCGCTTGTTATTCCCAATTGGATACATAAACGAGGTAGACTAACTAAAATTGTCCCCCGAAGTTAGGGATTTCTGTCCCCCGATAACGGGGGAAATGAAGGGGGTCGAGCGAGGAAGGAGCGGAGGATGTCTGTTAAAGTTCTTGGTCAACTGCTATATTATTACCATTTTTTTCTTGGAACACTAATAACTCAAATGACACGAACCGAAGGTCGCGCAAGTCAATCCATGCGGGTGGGGATCAAACTTATAAAAATCTAATTTATCTCCCTTGTTCATATACGATTAACAAACTTCTCCGCAAGGTATTCGAGTGATTCGAGTGATTCGTGTTCAAAAAATAATAATCAGCATATCTATATGTTTTTTTCGTGGAACACGAAATATGAACTATTCGTAATTTAATAAACACGAAATCTCGCTTTGACTTTTTTCGTGCATTTCGATTTTCAGCCCCAAAATCGCTCGCGCAAAAATCGCCCTTTTTGTAAGTTCGGAAATAGCAAAAGAGGGCGCGAAACTGTTAACTTTTGTAAAAATGGCGCGAAATGCAGATTTGGATTTCGCCGAAAAATGATGTATATTTGCATAAAGTTAAGGAGGGCACCGCTGCCCTCCTTTTTTTGTGACCTTTCTCCTGAAAACTTCCTTTGAAGAAGGATTTTTTTCCTTTGAAGTAGGAAATTTTTCCTTTGAAGAAAAACTTTTTTCTTTTGAAGAAGGAAAAATTTGCGCTGTTTTCCAAAAGTTTTTGTTAAACTTCCTAAGTTTTTCTTAACAGAAGTTAAAGTTTTAAACTTTTTTACTTTTTGAGCGATGTTAACGGATGTTAAAAATTGCATCTACGAAATTTTGCAAAATTTCGTAGATAGTAGACGAGTTTTTAGGTACGAGGAACTGCGAAGCTGATGAGCGTGAGCGAATAAACAAGATGGTCAGACTCGAACGCTTGCTTGCACGCTGGCATGCATTCCGCACGGCAGTTGTACTCTGTACTCTGTTCTCTGTACTCTAAAAATGCTGCATAGTCCTCATAACCTTAAAACCTCATAACCTAATAACCTTAATCAAACGCTTGTTTGCACCCTGCACCCTGCGTAGAGACGTCCCAGTGGGGCGTCTCCCCCATGCACCGCATAACCCCCAAAAGATGTAATTGATTGGGAGACGCCTCAATGAGACGTCTCTACGTAGGATATTATTCCATCAGCGCCTCCTTGCATTGCATTTTCCTGCAACAAAAAACTGCTTTGTTTATTCTCACACAGACTTCTCATACTTACACAGACTTTCGCGAGCATGCTTGCACCCATCCGGATGGCAGTTGTACTCTGTACTCTAAATTTAATTTTGTTAACTTCTCTTTACAAAATCCAACACAACTCACAAAAAAAATACTTTTTATATGAAAAAAGTGGCTTAAAATTTTGGTTATTATATATATATATATATATATATATTTGCAAATTGAACATTACACTTTGCTCCAAGTGCATTTAGATTCGTCCTTGGTGCAAATCACTCATATAAAAATAAATACAATTATTAATAATCACACTTAAAATCAATTTTTATGAAGAAATTTTTACTTTCTTTGGCGCTCGTGCTCGTTTCTGGGGCTGCAATGGCGCAGAGCACGATTGATCTGACTTTCAACAGAAACACAGGAACTGATGCAACTGTAACTGTAGGAAAAACAGGCAACATCAACAGCGATGGTATTACTTCAACCGTTAGTTGTAACTACAATTGGAAATCTTTAAGTGCAGACAGCGAAACCTTCCCTAACGCAAGCATGCTTTGTCCTGACAAGAATACAAAGGAAATGACAACTGGTAACGAAGGTGTTATAACGTTTACACTTACAGGCGTTCCTTATGAATATGATTTCAAAAAGGTTACATTTAAAAGCGCAGCTTTGAACGGCAGTGGCGCATTTCAGGGAGACAATGCCAATGCACAACATATCGACTTTATCCTCTTAGACCAGAACGATAACAAAATTGCAGAAACAAAAGATGTTGAAATCAAAGTAAACTCTAATGGTGGCGAAAGTGTTGTCGTAGACCTTAATTTAGATCCCAAGTCTCCAATCAAAGCAACAAACGGCACAATTACATTTAAACTCAAGCTTGTAAACAACTACACCGCACACGGTTGTTTCTACGGACTATATAAAGTTTCTTTGACATATGCGACAAAAGCTTTTGCTATCAAACAGCAATTGACAGCAGCAGATTTGAATGCAAAGACTGAACCTACATATATCGCTATCAAAAACCTTTCGTATACCAACAATCGCTGGTTTGTAGGTAACACAGGCGCACTTCCCTATAGTGCAGAAGAGTTTACAAACGATGCAGTATTCGTTTGGGAACCTGTAGGAGATAACACATTCCGCTTAAGAAAATTGAATGGTGAATACATGCAGACATCGGCTCCAAATAATTTTGGAACAGTTGACGCAGCTACAGCATTTACAGCTTCAGCTCCTGGTACAGAAGGAACATTCAATGGCGACGGAGACTCTAACCTTTATGTAGAAGGTAGTACAGATGCTAACCTCGTACGCTTTAAGAAAGACAGTAGTAATTGGATAAACGTACAGAATGGAGCTGGCGGAACTCCTGTATACAACGGTGGCCAAGGCGGTTGGACAATACATTACGTATATGAACTGGAAAGAACTGAAGCTTATGAAGCAAACATTACAGATGCCGGATACTCTACATTCTATGCTCCTGCAAACGTTCAAATCCCTGAAGGAGTAAAAGCTTATTACATCACTCAGGAAGGCATCAATACTGGTTCAGCAACTTTGACAGAAATTGAAAATGTAATTCCAGCAAACACTGCTGTAATACTTGAAGGTAATGAGGGTGAATATACTTTCGTAATAGAAGAAAATGAAGCAACTGCTATAAACGGCAACCTTCTCAAGAGTACATTCACAAGCACGAACGTAATCGGTCAAGCATACGTGCTTTCAAAACAAGACGAAGGTACAGGTCTTTACAAGACACAAATGACGGAAGTACAATTAAGCGGTGCTTCTGGCAAAGTTAGCGTATTCCTCAACAATGCAAACAAGGCATACTTGCCTGTAAGTGCAGTTCCCACAGTAGCACAAACAAGTTACAGCCTCCTCTTCAACTTCGGTGGCAACGCTACTGCTATCGAATCTGTAAAGAGCGAACTCGACCTCAACGCTCCTATCTACGACCTCAGCGGTCGCCGCGTAGTGAACGCTGTGAAGGGTGGTCTCTACATCCAGAACGGTAAGAAGTTTATAGTAAAATAAGGTTTTTAGGTTTTGAGGTTATAAAGTTTTAAGATGCCATTCGGAATCCTTACCCTAAGTCTAAAGTTTTGAAAATCTTAAGACTTTACAACTACAAAACCTAACCAAAACTTCAAGAAGAATAACAACAATAAAAATATTTGAAATTATGAAGAAGGCATATACAAAGCCCGCTACGATTGAAGTAAAGTTCGAAGCACAGGGCATGATCGCAGCATCGCTCCAAATCCACAGCAATAAGGAAATCAACACGGCAGACCAGGGCGCTCAGCTCACTAACAAGGGCGGCTGGGATTCTTCAAACTGGGAATAAATCCCACACTGCAATCGAATGGAAGGTATCATGGAATGGTACTACCAGATATAATTTTTTGATTGATAATGACGGTCTCGAAGAGCACGCGTTGCTCGACGAGACCGTTTTTTCATAAAAAAGTCGATGGACACATGCGACTGTCTATCATCTGCGAAAAATGCGAGTCGTTTCTTTGCCCAAAAATCATGACAGACTCAGAAAAAAAACGTATATTTGCTCACAGTAACAAATGGATTGTAAATCAACTTTCAAACTTTTAATATTATGAAAAAATCTACACTTATGCTCATTGCCTCAGCCCTGCCCGCTGCGGTATTGGCACAGGAACGTCCGAACATCATCTACATCATGTGCGACGACATGGGATATGGCGACCTCGGATGTTATGGTCAGCAACTCATTTCTACGCCCAACCTCGACCGCATGGCGCAGGAAGGGATGCGCTTTACGCAGGCCTACGCCGGAAGTCCGGTGAGTGCGCCCTCGCGTGCAAGCTTCATGACAGGACAGCACACGGGCCACGTACACGTGCGTGGTAACAGAGAATATTGGCAGAGTAGCCGACAGGAAAATATGTTTGGCAACAACCCCGACTACCGCGTCATCGGTCAGGAACCTTACCTCAACACACACAAGATTGTGCCCGAACTCTTTAAGGAAGCAGGCTACAACACAGGTATGTTTGGCAAATGGGCGGGCGGATACTACAACCTCGACCACCCCAATACTTATAAGAAGGACGCCAATGGCAATACGGACACCGGCGCATGGAGCAGCAGCAGTAGCTCGTCGCTCCCCAACCTTCGTGGCATCGACTGCTACTACGGTCCTATCTGCCAGTTCCAGGCACACACGTACTACCCCAACTTCCTCAACCGCTACGACCCCGAAAAGTATGGCGACCAATACGTAGTAGTCGACACGCTGAAGCAGAACATCCAGCACCGCGACGTGTCGTCGGGCAATGCGGACTACGAAAACCGTGCGCAATACACTGCCGACATGATTCACCAGTATGCGCTCGACTGGATTGGCAGACAATCGGACGAAGAGCCCTTCCTCGGCATCTTCACCTATACATTGCCCCACGCTGAATTGTGGCAGCCCAACGACAGCATTTTGCAGAAATATACGCAGGCTTTCAAGTGCAACGACAGCGGATTTGGCGGCGCTTTCTCATCATGGTACTACAAGAACACAAATCGCCACGCGCAGTTCGCTGCCATGATTACACGCCTCGACACACAGGTGGGCGAAATCTTTGCGAAGCTCGAAGAAATGGGCTTGGCGGACAATACGCTCGTCATCTTCACATCGGACAACGGTCCTCACGAAGAGGGCGGTGCTGACCCCGACTGGTTCAACCGCGACGGACTCCTCCGCGGCACAAAGCGCTCTACACACGAAGGCGGTATTCGCGTGCCCTTCATTGCTAAGGGTCCTGGCGTGCCTGCCGGAACAGTGAACGACCACCAGTTGGCATTCTACGACCTCATGCCTACGCTCCTCGACTATGCCGGACTGAACGGCGACGCTTACAGTCTCAAGGCGAGCACAGATGCACAGCGCTTCGACGGCATCTCCTTCAACCAAACACTCCGCGGCAACGATGCGAAGCAGGAAAAGCACGACTTCCTCTACTGGGAATTCCACGAAACAAACATGCTCGCACTCCGCATGGGCGAATGGAAACTCGTTGTGAAGAATGGCACACCCAGCCTCTACGACCTCTCTGTCGATGTGCACGAGGACAACGACGTGGCGGCCAACAACCCCGACATCGTGAAGCAGATGGTGGACATCATCAATCGTGAGCACACTACAAGCAGCATGTTTAAGGTAACAATGCCTGGTGAAAGCACCAAGCGCTAAAAAAACAAAGTATCGATTATGAAAAGCTTTTTTACACTCTGCTTGAGCCTGCTTGCTTTCACACAGGCACAAGCCTTTGAAGAGGAAAAATTCTATACCATCAATCGCAACGGCGAACAAACGAGCTTTATCTACGCATCGGGCAGCAACATGCAAATCGGTGCGCTCAACGCCGAAGATGGCAAGTACGTGTGGAAACTGATTCCTACAGAAAATACGGACTGCTACTACATCCAGAACGTAGCAACCGACCTCTACGTACAATCGTCGGCAACACCGGGACTCAGCCAGTTGGTAAGTTTGGGAACAGACCCCGTAGAATACATGATTAGCACCGGCGCCGGCTCAACAGGCAGCGGAACGACCTACTTCCTCGCTTCGACCGACCAGGGCGGCATTAACTACAACGAAGATGCTACGCTCGGACTCAACAAGGGCGCAAACGGCGTTGTGGCTTTCTACATCAAGACGGGACGTGGCAACTCGTACTGGAACATCAACGAAGTGGCTTACGGCAGCGAACCCCAGCCTACGCCTCCCGCTGTAGAAGAAGAGGACGTTTGCCCCGCCATCTCGGCTTACCGCCTTCCTTGCGGAACTTATTCAAACAAAACGCGCCTTAGCAAAATCGACATCGTTGGCGAAGGCGTACTTACAGAACTCCACTACAAGCCCACAGCGCTCACCTACTACTCGCTCTACACTGCCGAACGCGCGGTGCTGATGCCCACAGGCAACGTTACAATTAAAGCGAAGCTGGTAGGCGCCGATGTTGACGGACTCAGCGTTATCGCCTGGGCTGACTTCGACGCCGACGGAGTGTTCGAAACAAGTGCAACAACGGATTTGGCTGAAAACATCGAACTCACATTCGACGTTCCGGCTACGGCAGCAAAGCAGGGAAGATTCCGCATCCGCGTTGACCAAAACGGTGGCGAAACACCCAATGCCGACATCTACGGCGCGATGTACGACCTTCCCTTCTACGTAGGCGAAGTGCAGGAGCAGCGCACGCTCAAAGCAATTGCCAACCTCGACGCACGCGGCACAGTGAGCATCAACGACTTTGAAGGCAACGAAGTTTCGGTGGACCGTGGCACTGAAGTTACAGTCGTAGCAACTCCTGCCGAAGGTTTCTACTTCAACGGTTGGAAGCAAGGACGCACCATTATCTCCGGCAACAGCGAACTCACAGTTACGATGAGCGAAAACAAAACGCTCGTGGCGCTGTTCTCAACAACTGAAGGCAGCTTCTTTGTAGAAGAAGAGGACGAAACAATCTATCCCACAAACTTCCCCAAGAACACAGTGCCCAGCCGTAGCGACCGCCAGCTCAACTCTATCTCTCTGCAGGCTAACGAAGGCGAAATTCAAACGCTGAGCGTCAACGCAAGCAAGGTGTATAACAACCTTACAAATGGCGTATTCGAATGCGCTCCCTCGGATGAACTCAAGGCTACATTCGGCTACTCCGGAGCCTGGATGCACGGTTACGTTTACATCGATGAAAATCAGGACAAACTCTTCTCTTTCATCGAAGGCAACACCAACCAGAGCGGCAGCGAACTGAAAACGTTCAGCTTCTACTCAGGCAACTTCAACGACGGCAGCAGCGGTGTGAACTCTGCAGGAACCTACATCACAGGCAACGACCGCAACACGCTCTTCTGCCCCACATTCAAGGCTCCCGCCGAACCCGGTGAATACCGCATTCGCTACAAGGTAGACTGGAACAGCGTGGATGCCGGCGGACAGATTGGTGCCGACGGTACTTGCAGCGGAGAAAATGGTATTCTGGCAAACGGTGGTTACATCGTAGATGCTACGCTCCGCGTGGTTAACACTACGGGCATCACAGCTGTTGAAAGCAACAACGAAACAACTATCTTTACCGTCGATGGCAGACGCGTGAACCCCGCACAAAGCAGAAAGCTCTCTAAGGGTGTTTACATCGTGAACGGACAAAAGGTGCTTGTTAAGTAACTCAAGCGAAACAACATTGTAATACACAACAAATTAAGCTCACCGACGGGGTAAGAATGCAACATGCTTACCTACGTCGCGTGAGCTTCGTATTTTTCCCAATTGATTATGCAACAAGTATGGATGAGTGCGGCTGCACTCTGCGGCGCTTCGCTTATCGGCGCTGTGCTTGGCTTTTTCATCAAAGAACTTCCGCATCGCTACAACGACACGGTCATTGGCTTTTGCGCAGGAGTAATGCTTGCCGCCTCCGTAGTGGGTTTGATACTTCCTGCGATGGAGTTGACTGCCACGGCAGACGTGTGGATAGTGATTGCCGGCGTGCTGGCAGGGGCTTTTTTCCTGAACCTGCTCGACCACATCACGCCCCACCTCCACCACGTCACAGGACTCGACCCCGAAGAACACCGCAACAACGCTACGCTCAACCGCGTGCTGCTGTTTGTGCTTGCCATCGCACTTCATAAATTCCCCGAAGGAATGGCTGCCGGAGTAGGTTTCAACGCTGACGACGTGAGCAATGCCTGGACCGTTACGGCAGGGCTTTCGCTGCAGAACGTGCCCGAAGGGATGGTGGTGATTTCGCCGCTGCTCCTTGCTGGCGTGAGTCGCTGGCGCACACTGATGATATCCATACTCATTGCGCTCTTCGAAGTCGTAGGGATATGGGTAGGATTCGCTGCCGGAGGCATTTCAGAACAGTTGCTCCCCTTGATGCTGGCATTTGCCGGAGGCGCGATGCTCTACGTTGTGAGCGACGAAATGATTCCCGAAACGCATGCCCACGGTTATCAGAAATCCGCAACCTATGCGCTCCTTTTAGGATTCATGGCACTCGTGATGATGGAACGCTTTTTTGAATAGCAACAAACAAATGAGGCGCTGACGAACATCGCAATTGGTTCGTCAGCGCCTCGTGTGTTGACAGAAAAAGTAGGCGTATAGGCCAAATAGTTTCTGTTGATAACGTGTCAACGATTTACTTTGCAAGCAAGCTGTCGATGCTTTGTACAAGCGAACTGAACTCGTCTTCGTTGTAAAGGCGAGTGAGTTTCACAATCGTTCCATCGCGATTAATCAGCACATTGCGCGTGATGCCCGACTGGCGGAGTGCATAACTTGCAAAGACGTTTGCTGCAGTGTCGAGTGCCATGGGGTAAGTTGTGCCTACCTTTTGCGTATAAGCATCTACTACGTCCTTTGTTTCCTCGCGGTCAACACCAACGAGAACGAAGTCAGCGTTCTCCTTATGTCGCTGCCAGATTTGACTTTCGATATGCGGCATTTCCTTTCGACATACGCCACACCAACTTGCTGTAAACTGGAGCATCACAACTTTACCACGATGGTCAGAAAGTTTGAAGGTAGAACCATCCGTCATGGGCAAAGCAAAGTCGGGCGCAACATCGCCTACCTTCACCAAATAATCGTGCTCGTAAACAATCGTGTCGTGTGCAACAACCGAAACGGAGTCTTCAACTGCGGCTTTCGTCTCTGCAGCTCCGCCACAAGCAACATTGAACACAAAACTTACCACCAACATGAGTGTCGGAAAAAACATTTTTCGCATAGTTTAATGAGGTTAAAAGGTTATAAGGTTTTAAGGTTAAGAGAAACCTTCGGTTCGTTAAGAAGTTATGAAGAGCCTGCGATTCGTAAGGAAGTTATGAAGAGTCTGCGGTTCGTTAGGAAATCCGCTGCCCCGGAAATCCGCTAACCCGAAATCGGCTGCCCTCCTACTTCTACAGGCCACGTGTCGCTAAAAAAAATAAGCGCCTCAAGCAATGCTTGAAGCGCTATTCTTTGCGGTGCGGACGGGACTCGAACCCGCGACCCCATGCGTGACAGGCATGTATTCTAACCAGGCTGAACTACCGCACCAAAACAAACTAAGAAAAAACTTCCTGGCGGTGCGGACGGGACTCGAACCCGCGACCCCATGCGTGACAGGCATGTATTCTAACCAGGCTGAACTACCGCACCAATTTTTTGTTAGTAAGTTTCGTTCCTTGTTTGCGAGTGCAAAGGTACGACTATTTTTGAAACTGACAAACGTTTTAGCGCTTTTTTTGAATATTTTTTTGAAAAAAACTTACATCTTCATATCCTTTGCCATCAAAGTGCCAATCCTTAAGCACACCAACTTCATCGTAACCTGCTGAAATAAAGAGTTTTCTCGAGATTGTCGTAGGATTTGCCATTGTATAGGCATAAAGCATGCGAATATTTAATTTTACGGCTGCAAATTCTTCAAGTTTCTTTAAAGTTTCGCTACCAACTCCCTTTCCTTGCTCCGCCGAGAGCAAAGCGATTCCTACTTCGGCACGCTGATGTTTTGCGCTGTAATCAAACAAATCGACAATTCCGATTGCCCTATCGTCCGCCTCAAGACACACGACAAGGCGCATTTGCCCATCTTCGGCAATACTCCCGGTTTGCGAAGCCAGATATCGCTTCAACAAAAAGCGAGAATAGGGTCCGTTGTTATTGCTCACCGTCCAGAGCGAAGGGTGATTCTCTATCGTATAGAGCAAATCCAAATCTTCGGGTTCGAGCGCGCGCAAATATATCATTGGAAGGTAAGGTTATAAAGTTGTGAGGTTATGAGGTTTTAAGGTCGCTTCGCTTATGAGGTTATAAGGCTATGCAGCGTTTTAGAGTACAGAGAACAGAGAACAGAGTACAGAGTACAGAGTACAACTGCCGTGCGGAATGCATGCCAGCGTGCAAGCAAGCGTTCGAGTCAAACCATCTCGTCTACTCGTACCTAAAAACTCGTCTACTATTTTAAGGTTTTAAAGCTATGCAGCGTGCAAGCAAGCGTTCGAGTCAAACTATCTCGTCTACTCGTACCTAATAACTCGTCTACTAAATTAGGTTTTACAACAAAATCAACGGCGCATCAATCTACACATATATAAATGAGCCGGTGACAATCTTCATTGACTGCGGATAAAAATAAGCCATCGCCTGACGATGTTCCGACTTTTCAAACATCGCAAAAGCCGCGGAATATTCTACCGTCGCAGTATCTATTAATATATGAGTACACTGCTTCGCTGCTGTCGAGCTTACTTCTGTCGGCAAGTTTTCGCCTAAGTATTCCAATTGTATCTGCCACTTCTGCGCAAGTTGCTCCGCCAAAGCAAAGTTCTCCTTGCTCCCAAAATAAGCAAAACTCAATCTACCTGTTTCGGAAGGGAAGATGGCATACACCTGTTGCTGAATAATCGTTATCAACGCTCTGAATATGATGGCACACTTTATCGGGAACGTAAAGACCCAACTCAAATGACCATAATGCTTGCGGAAGAAGATGAGCATTGCTTCGTAGAACACATGGGCGTAGCGATACGAACTCTTGTGCGTGCTCTCGCCTTTGTAATGCACAATCGGCGTAGGCACATAGTAGTTCTGATACCCCTGCTTAATGAAGCGGTAGGACAAATCAATATCCTCGCCATACATAAAGAAGGTTTCATCAAAACTTCCGCATTCCTCAATCGCCCTACGCGATGCCAACATGAAAGCCCCCGACAGAATTTCTATCGGATTGGGCTGCTCCTTGTCTAAATAACCCTCGTAATAACGACCAAAGGTCTTCGACTTTGGGAACAATGCCGTCAGACCGCTCATCTTGCAGAACGATACCCACGGTGTAGGCAAAGCGCGGCGCGACTCTAATGCAAACTGCCCTCTGTCGCTCAGCATCTTTGCTCCTACAGCGCCCACTTTGTCCTTGTTCTTTACAAAAGCAAAGACATCCGAGAAGGTCGTTTCGCTCACTATCGTATCAGGATTCAGGAAGAGTATATAATCCCCCTTTGCCAATTTCACCGCCTGATTGTTTGCCCTTGAAAATCCTACGTTGCCCGCATTGCTGATGAAATGAACCATCGGGAATTCCGACTTCGGGAAACGTGCTTCAAGATAAGCCACACTATCGTCCGAAGAAGCATTATCGACAACAAATGCCTCCCACTCCAAATTAGCCCTACACGCAGAACGCACTACCGAAAGCAGACATTGCTCAAGGTAGTACTTCACGTTGTAATTTACAATAATGACCGAAAGATGCATTTCTACCACCTTTTGTTAAAACACACGTTTAAGGCTTCGATGTAGGCCAGCAGAACAACGCACCTATCACGGCTATCAACAAGCAATACATTGCCGACTGATTGAAACCCGAACCGTAATAAACCAGCAAGTCCCAATACATTGGGAAGAATATCATGCTGATACGAATCGTGTTCCACGTTCTGTATGCCGCAAAAGCCTTGGCGGTATCTTCCGCCTCCAGCTGCTGCTTCACAGATTTGAACTTAAACAAACGCAACGCAAAGAACAGACCATTGAAAGTCAATGCGATGCTAAGCAGGTCGAACACATAGCGCATTTCCGCTGTCAGGTTCAAAAAATCAATGGGCAAAAAGCCTTCTTCAAAAAGCAGCGCCAGCACCGCAGCACACAGCGCGCATACAATATATAACGTTCTCATCTGATAAAAAAGATTTTTTAGTAGATTCTATATTACTCAACTTTCGCAAACTTCAGTTGAATTAGGTTGTGAGGTTGTCAATTGATTGATAGACGCCCCACTGGGACGTCTCTACACACAGTTGTATTCTCGATACGAAATGCACAGCGCAACTTTTTTTTCACACAGACTTCTCCGACTTTCACAGACTTTCGCGAGCAAGCTCGCACCTTCCGGATGGTAGCTGTACTCTTTGCTCTGCACTCTGCACTCTAACGAAACAACCTTATAAGTTGAACACTTGCTATACTTGAATCGATTAATACCTGTCATTAAGCCTCGAGCCAACGACATCAATTAAGCGCTGTGCGGTTGATGATAGAGCGCCCTAGCGTCACCTCGTCGGTATATTCGAGGTCGTCGCCTACGCTCACACCTCGTGCCAGGACAGAAAGTTTCACACTGCTACCCGCCAACCTGCGCTGAATGTAGAAGTTTGTCGTGTCTCCCTCCATCGTAGGATTGAGCGCCAAAATAATTTCTGCCACGCCGCCCTGCTCCACTCTCTCAACGAGCGACTGCAATTCGAGGTCGTTAGGTCCGATGCCATCCATGGGCGAAATCACTCCGCCGAGCACATGATAGAGTCCGCGATACTGCCCTGTGTTCTCTATCGCCATCACGTTCTGAATATTCTCCACGACGCAGATTGTCGTCCGGTCGCGACCGGGGTTCGCGCAGATGTCACACTCCTCCTTGTCGCAAATATTATGACACGTCCTACAATACTTCACGCCATCAACAAGGCGGGTAAGACTATTGCTCAGCGCATGCACCTCCTGCACATCGCGCCTCAGCATGTGGAGCACCAATCGGAGTGCCGTTTTTCGCCCGATGCCCGGCAGTTTTGAAATCTCTGCTACCGCCTGCTCCAGCAACAGCGAAGGATATTGTTGTTGCATGCGGTTTTAAAACGATTGATTAATACTTTCGATATAATCCAGAAACTCCGTTCTGCCTATCTTCTTTTCCGAACTGGTAATAAAATGGGGTGGCAATTCTTCCCACTGCTCTGCCAGTTTTGCCAGAAACGTGCCGACATTCTTCTTCAGTTCGCCCGCCTTGTTCTTGTCGGCTTTCGTAAAGATGATACCAAAGGGCACACCATGCTCGCCCAACCATTCGATAAATTCAAGGTCGATTTTCTGTGGCGTCAAGCGCGAGTCGATGAGCACAAACAAGCATGTCAGCTGCTTACGCTCCAATATGTAGTACTCAATGATGTTCTGCAACTGCTGCATAGCCTTCTTTCCGCACTTGGCATAACCATACCCCGGGAGGTCAACGAGGTGCCACTCTTTGTTGATAAGAAAATGATTAATAAGCATCGTCTTACCCGGAGTAGCCGACGTCATCGCCAGGCTCTTGCGCCCCGTGAGCATATTTATCAGACTGCTCTTGCCCACATTGCTTCGCCCGATAAAAGCATATTCCGGAATGCTCGTATCGGGACACATGTCGGCGCGGCTATTGCTGATTACAAATTCAGCAGAGGTTATATTCATAGCAAAAGTATCTTTTCCAAGGTGGACTCTATCAATCAGCATTACCGAAAAATCGGAGTTTAGCAGAGATGCTTTCCGTCTGTAACGAAGGAGTGTAGCCTACTACTACACAAGCGACACGAGCGACAAAAGACTGCTGGCTAAAACCAATTTTACGACAAAAGAGATGATAGCACTCACCATTGTTAATAATCTGTGAGGCGATTTACAGAACCCACCTCAATAAATTGCTACAAATTTAACCTTTTTTCCCCATAGTTTTTTTACTTTTGCTTAAAATTATACAGCAAACTATGCACGACCGAATAAAACAACTCAAAATTGTCCTTGTAACGACGGCTATTATCATCGCTATCGCCAGTCTTGCCGTTTCCCACACGTTGGTCAGCGACCTCTCACGCAAGGAGCGCGCAAGCATGGAGGTATGGGCCGAAGCGATGCGCGCCTTTAGCGATGCCGACGAACAGACGGACCTCACACTGGTGCTTCGTGTCATCAATGGCAACGACTACATCCCCGTCATCGTGCTGAGCGGGCAAAACGAGGTTGTCGATTTCCGCAACATCAGGATAAAAGCCCCCACCTATGCCGACAGCATCGCATTTATCCAAAACTATGCCAACCAACTCATCGAAACAGGCAACGTAATCGAGATTTCAGGAGTCAGCACCACGGATGCGCAGGACCTCATCCACCTTCGCGTGGCTTACGACGAATCGCTCATGCTTCAACGCCTCACCCACTATCCTTACATCCAGTTGGGCGTCATCAGCCTCTTTGTCGTAATCGCCATCTTCGCATTACTTGCGTCGAAGCGCGCAGAGCAGGACAAGGTGTGGGTAGGACTTTCGCGTGAAACCGCCCACCAGTTGGGCACCCCCATTTCCTCTCTCATGGCGTGGACCGAAGTGCTGAAGGAGACATATCCCGACGACATGCTTATCGCAGAAATGGGCAACGATGTCAAGCGCCTGCAACTGATAGCCGAACGTTTCTCGAAAATCGGTAGCAAACCCGAACTCAAACCCGAAAACCTCTGCGAAATCATTGAGCGAGTCGTCAGTTATATCGGAAAACGCACTTCCAACAAAGTACGCATCACCTACGACTTCCCCGAAAATACGGTAACGGCAAATCTCAGTGCATCGCTCTTTGAATGGGTCATCGAGAATCTCTGCAAAAACGCCATCGACGCAATGCAGGGCGAGGGCCACATCAACATCCACCTTTATCGCCATGCCGACATGCTCAAACTCGAAGTGAGCGATACCGGAAAAGGTATTCCGAAAAACAAATTCAAAACCGTTTTCCAACCCGGCTACACCACCAAAAAGCGCGGATGGGGACTCGGACTTTCGCTCGCCAAACGAATCATCTCCGAATACCACAACGGACGCATCTACGTCAAAGAAAGCAGTCCGCAAGGCACCACTTTCTGCATAGAAATCCGAGGTTAGACAGTCCGCGCACCGCGCAGAGCTTGTTTTAGAGTATAGAGTGTTTATAGAGTACAGAGTACAGAGCACAGAGTACAACTACCTTGCGGAATGCAAGCAAGCGTGCAAACAAGCGTTCGAGTCTAACCATCTCGTCTACTTTTTAAGGTTATAAGGTTATGAGGTCGCTTCGCTTGTGAGGTTTTAAAGTGAGGTTGTGAGGTCTTAAGGTTTTGAGGTTATAAGGCTATGCAGCGTGCAAGCCAGCGTTCGAGTCTAACCATCTTGTTTACTCGTACCTCGTCTACTTGTCTACTAAAAACTTGACAAAATCATTGTCAAGTTTTTTTTAACATCTCTTAACGTCGCTCAAAAAGTAAAAAAGTTTAAAACTTTAACTTCTGTTAAGAAATTCTTACGTTGTTTAACAAAATTTTTCGGAAAATCGAGGATTTTTTTCCTTCTTAAAAAGAAAAACGTTTTTCTTAAAAGGAAAAAATTCCTACTTAAAAGGAAGAAAATCCTTCTTCAAAGGAAGTTTTCAGGAGAAAGGTCATAAAAAAAGGAGGGCAGCACAGCCCTCCTTTAACTTTATGCAAATATACATCATTTTTCAGCGATCTCCAAATCTGCATTTCGCGACATTTTTACAAAAGTTAACAGTTTCGCCCTATCTTTTGCTATTTCAGAACTTACAAAAAGGGCGGTTTTTGCAACCCCAATTTTGGGGCTGAAAATCGAAATGCACGAAAAATATCAAGGTAGAAATTCGGATTTATTAAATTAACGTGAGTTCGATATAAGGTTTACCCAAGAATTCGACTTTTGTCTATAATTTCAATGTTCATCGATGGTTTCTTTGGCAAAAGATTGTACGCAATAAGTCCTGCCACGAGATTCGTAGCAAAATTATCCACAGAGCGATGTCTGGTATGTTCTATTTGACATATATTCTTAAGTTCATCGTTTACAGTCTCTATGAGAGCTCGCTTTCTCAAAAGCAATTTGTCATAGAGATGCATCAAGGAGTTCTTCATATTCTTTTTGATCTTTGTTATCAGATGTATGTCATCTACAAACAACAAATCAAAAAGGCTCTGACTGATGTACCCTCTGTCTGCAAAGAGTTTTCCAAAGAGTTTCTCTGTAAACTTTTTGTCTTTCAGCGGTTCTCTATCATCCACATTACCAGGCGTTAGCATCCATTGAATGATTTCACCTTTGTCGTTTATGACAATATGAAGTTTGAAACCATAAAACCATCCCATGGTACATTTTCCCTTTGCAGCCCAACCTTTCATTGTCTTGTGTTGCTTCTCACGTTTAATATGACAAGACACCAATGGTGTTGAGTCTATAATGGAAATCCCTGTACATTTTCCCAATGCACAAGTTTGAAGGAACAACAATAAATGAAGCAGTACCTGAGATTGTCGCTCTACAAAGCGATTATAAGAAACCGTGTTTGGAAACTCTTTGCGCATATGCTGACAGACGTAACCTATGTAGAATGACTTCAAATCGCGGAAATGTTTAGTGTGAAATATCACCAGAATAGTCATCACCTCACTATCTGAGAGACGACATTTTCGGTTTCGATGACGCTTCTCAGGGGATGATAATTGGTGTTTTTTCAATTCCGGAGTAAAATATTTACAGAATTCGTCAAGAATACAGAAGATTTCAACTAAATTTACATCAGTCATAGGAGTGAATATTTTTTATTTAACTACTTGATTATCAGA
>JAZQXH010000027.1:0-27989 GCA_045632745.1 Alloprevotella sp. | reverse complement strand
TTGTCAGTTCAGAAATAGCAAAAGAGGGTGTAAAACTGTTAACTTTTGTAAAAACAGTGCGAAATGCAGATTTGGAGATCGCCGATTTTTGATGTATATTTGCATAAAGATTAAGGAGGGCTGTGCTGCCCTCCTTTTTTTATGACCTTTCTCCTGAAAACTTCCTTTGAAGAAGGATTTTCTTCCTTTGAAGTAGGAAATTTTTCCTTTGAAGAAAAACTTTTTTCTTTTGAAGAAGGAAAAATTTGCGCCGTTTTCCAAAAAATTTTGTTAAACTTCCTAAGTTTTTCTTAACAGAAGTTAAAGTTTTAAACTTTTTTACTTTTTGAGCGATGTTAAGGGATGTTAAAAAAACGTATCTACGAAATTTTGCAAAATTTCGTAGATAGTAGACGAGTAAACAAGTAAACGAGTAGACGAGATGGTCGGACTCAAACGCTTGCTTGCATTCCGCACGAAAGTTGTACTCTGTTCTCTGTACTCTAATAACACTCTGTACTCTTAAATGCTGCATAGTCCTCATAACCTTAAAACCTTAAAACCTCAAAACCTAATAACCTTAATCAAACGCTTGGTTGCACGCTGGTTTGCATTCCGCAGGGCAGTTGTACTCTGTACTCTGTGCTCTGTACTGCAAAATCCCAAAATAGGTATTTGATTTGGAGACGCCTCAATGAGACGTCTCTACATCGGACATTATTCCAATAGGGGATCTCCTTACATTGCGTTTTCCTGCAACAAACCAAAAAGCGGAGGGCGCACCACCTGTCGATTGGTGGATGCGCCCTCTGCGTTATTACAGATTCACGACTCTTTATTCAAAGCTGCGGAATCGCGCGATGAACAAGAGATGCGTATGCGTACATCTATACGTGTGGCTTACTTACGGATGAGTTTCACAGTGCGGAGCTGCTTGCCGTCCTTAGCGATAGTAACAAGATATACACCGGGCTGACCCAATGCCACCTTGACTTGCTGACCTGCTGGGAACTGCTGACTCTTCGCTGCCACCTGCTGACCTGCTGCGTTGTAAACCTGGATGCTGTAGTTGCCGCCGTCTGCCAAGTCAACGATGACGCCACCATCGACTGTGTAAGCAGCCACTTCGCTGCCGCTTGCGCCAGTGATGCCCGTAGGAACATCGGCTACGGAGATGACGCGGAAGGTGCGCTTAGCGCTACCGAGCGAGTTAGAGAGCGTGAGATCGACTTCGTAGTCGCCACCCTTAGCATAAGTCAACTTCGCTGAACCTGCCTGGTCGTTACCGCTTTCTTCGCTGATGACAGCCTTCTTTGCCTTCCATGTAGGAACGGTTGTTACAGGATAAGCCGTACCTGCAATGAAGGGACAACCTGAAGAATATTCGGGAGTAATCCACTTGAATGTACCCTGACCTTCGGAGCCCGATGCCGTATAAGTATGTGAACCAGCGAGGAGGCGCTTCTTACCTACAGAACGGAATGTCTTTGCTCCGCTTGCCTCAGTTTCGAAGTCCCAAAGCGAAAGGAGGTGTTCGGGGTATTCGCCAGCAACAAAGTCGCCCATTGAGAGCGCAACTTCTTCGGGAGTCATGACGCAATCCCAAATCTGGAAGTTGTCGAGAACGCCGTCAATACCATTACGTCCGTGTGCAGAACCTCCCACTGAAAGCACCTGTCCGTCGGTAATCGTATAAACATTGGGTTCGTAGCCGGGTTCGGTGTTCTTAAAGTTAGCATCTGTAGCACGCTTCCACTTCGTCACCTTCTGCTTCACACCATTGACATAGAATTCGCCACGGAATCCGCCGGCTGCATTGTAGTCGAATGTGTAGGCAATGTGTACCCAGTTGCCAACAGGGAGTTTTGTGTTTTCGTACTTGTACTGAAGTTCGTTGTTGTTAGTAGCATCCGTACCGCGCCATGTGAAGCTGGTAATCTGCCCTGTTTCGTCGACGTTCGACCAAATCCAACCCCAGTCAGTCTTAGGCCAAGCATCGAGCTTGTTTGCCACAGCGAGCAACTGCGTTTCGCCTGCTGCGAGCTTGTTAATCTTCAACCAGAAGGCTACTGAGAACGACTGCGGATTCTCAAACGGAAGTGTAGAACACTTCATACCGAAGCGCTGTTCGACAAGGTCAACACCCTGAGAGCCTGCTCCGTCGGCCTTGCGACCAGTGTAAGCCAAAGTTACTTCGTCGCCTGCCATCACCTCGATGTCGGCTTCCTTACCATTGGCTGTGAGCGTATAGATTTCGGGGAGAGCACCGATGCTTTCGCTCGTAATCTGTACGAAGCTGCCAAAGGTGCGAGTCGTTGTAGTAGTTTCGCCTGTTTCGGCATTGTGCTCTACGCCGGTGAGCGTAAGGTCGTAGATGCCTAACTTTTCGAGTCCGTCCTCGCAAGTAACGGAATTACCATTCGATTCAAACACCACATTTCCTTCGCCATCAGTGAGCACCCATGAAGCAGCCTCGTGCTTGGGGTCAACGTACGACATGTCGAACGATTCGTTGGGCTTAATCGTGGTCTTGCTAATCTGAATTGCATCGTCGTAAACATAGTTTTCAGCCTCCATGTAGTCGCCCCATGCAATGTCGGATTCCGACTTCATATCGAGTGCTACAGCTGAAACACCGAAACGAATGCGTTCTGCACCCTTCAACACCATAGGTACCTGGTAGAACATACCTGCCCACGAAGTTGTAAGTCCCATGAAGATGGGCTGCTGACCTTCCTGCTGAGCGTAGAGTTTGAAGAGCGATGTCTTCACGTCGATGTTGTAGCAAGGTTCGCCTGCAGGCTTGTCGTTCTTCATGTTGAAGATAATCTTTCCGTCGATGCCAAACTTGCTGTAACCGAGGATGGCTGTCTTCGTGATTTCGGGCTTCGCAGGTTTTTCGAAGTTACCGCGCACGATAGAGAATTCGCCAAGGTAGAGGTCGAGGTTGCTTGCGTTTTCGATATGGAGAGCGATGAGCGCCAAGTCCTTGCCGGCAAGTTCGCTGCCTACAGTGAATGTACGTTCTACCCAGAGGTCTTCGTCGGCTTCGTCCTGCGCAGTAATTACAGACATTGCTGTTTCATTAATCGCTACCGCCTCAGCGCCCTTAGCTGTGAGCACGAGGTTCATATCGGCAGCACCTGTCTTGAGCTTATAGCGGAGTGTGATGACGTCGCCTGCCTGGAGTGCATACTCTGTCTTGAAGAGGTGGAGGTATTCGCTGCTTGTAGCGCCGAAGATGCGGAGCGACGAACCGCCCACATAAGCTTCGTCCCATGAGAACTCAGCGTCCAAACCATTGGCAGGAACGTCGGCTGCTGTGCGACCTAAGAGCGAAGACGCAAACCACCAGTGCCATGTAGGCATGTAGTCCTGCACGCCGATGTTGTACCACTCCTTGTCGTGCTGGCGCACACCCTTCCAGTTGAAATAAGTACCGTTACCGAGGTTGAAGTAAGTGATGAAGGGTTCTTCGGAAAGATTCCACTTCAAAGCACTGCGCGCTGACATCAATGACGACATGCCGTGGAAGTCGTAGTTCTCAGCATTGTACTTCATCGAATTGCTAAGCGCGGGATTGTTTGCAGGATTGCGCTTACCGCCTGTGAACCAACGTTCGGTGCGGAGCTGATAAGCGCGCTGCTTTACAGCGGGAGCACTACCCAACTCTCCGCGGCTTTCCCAGAACATATTTTCGTTGTGAGCTCCCCAAAGACCGATCGAAATAGGATACTGCTTAAGCAAGGGCCATGAGTCGCCGCTATTAAACTTGCCAGCCTGAGGCTCAGCTCCCTGCATATTGACACCGGCATAGAGGTCGAGCGAACTGCGGCCGATGCTCTTGGCATAATCAACGCACTGGCTCAAACGAGCTGCGTAGTTCCAGTTGTAGTTCATGAACAACGAAGCACCATGCTCGTCTTCGCGACCAAAGATATCATCGTTGTGCGTGCCCAAACCCTGGTCGAAGGTCACGACGCCATTGTCGTTCGTACCGTCGTACCAGAAGTTTTCGAAAAGAGGATTGTCCTTGCGCGCAATCTGCACCAACTCAGTGTGGAAGGGAATGAGCGCACGCACAAGATAGCCGCCGCCACTGAATTCAGAGTTATAGCCAAGCCCATCTACGCCGTAGTAGCGATGAAAATCTGCCACTTTCTGCGCGCCAACATCTGTCATTTTTTCAAGACAGTCAGACCATTCGGGATAACTGAACATATTGCCATAAGGAATACTTGCCACACCCGAAACGGCAACGCCATTCTTATGGGCTACGTCGAGCAAACCTGCCGGCACGCGTCCGAGGGGCACATTCCAGTTGCCCCAATGCGTAACGTACGACCACATGTTGAAAACTTCGGAATCGTAAACACCATCGGGCATTGCGTTCTTACCCGAAGTATTGAAAGGCACCCATGCAATGAGTTTTTTGTCATTCGTGGCGTCCCATTCCTGATTTACCTGAGTCGCAACATTACGGAAACGTTCGCGAGGCTTTACGCGCGAGATGAAGAAATTGTCGTCCTCAGTGATGGGCGTTCCTTTTTCCCATTTTTCTACAGCTTCTCCAAATTCTGAACCGCCATAGCCCCAGTCAATATAACCTTCCTTGTACTCCTGTGCACTGACACCGAGCGCCAAAGTAGTCATACCTACTGCTAAAAACAAATGTTTTTTCATACAATGTTGAATTTTAAAAATATGATTCATAAGAGTTGTTGTCAGTCTCCGCATCATTCGCCTGCAAGGAAAAGGTCTGCACCGGCGAAAGCGTTCGCCCGAACTCACAAACAATCAGGCGTAGCGCCAACTGCAAGTTATAATCCACACTTCATGCAAGTTATTTGCAATATTCGCTTTTTTTTCTGACATTAGCAAAAAAATCGGGCACAAACTTAAAAGGTAAAGGTGAGAGAGACTTGATTTGTACCTAAGATTTGATTTTAGGCAGGTTCAATTTATTCACATTTAAATAAAGCACACCTTCAGAAAACCTGCTCACACATAGGATTCAGAAAAAAATAAAGCAATGCTATCAAAATCTAAAAAAGACAGAGGGTGCGCCAATATTGACGCACCCTCCTATTATTCAATTAAGAGTCTGGATTACTTTACCAAGAACTTAGCTGTACGCATTACGTTCTGATACTGCATCTTAACGATGTATGCACCAGGAGCAACACCTTCGAGGCTCATAGACTTAGGATTAGCAGAAGCAAACTTCACGAACTTGCCATCAACGCCATATACCCATGCCTTTTCAACATTTGTGAAGTAGAGCGTACCGTCAGCGTAAACTGCTTCAGAAACACCATTGTTCACTGCGTTTTCAACGCCTGTTACAGAACCGCCTTCGAGCAATTCGGGTTCGTCAGCAACGCCCTGGTCGCGTGTATCAGCAGCTGTACGTCCGGGGTTGTCACCAATGATTTCGCAACCAAAGTCCATAGAGAAGCCCTTAGCGTGGAGACCAGTGGGGAGGAACATACCTGCGAACCATGCATCAGAGAATACTACGCGGAAACGGCTCTGACCGGGAGTAGCATCTTCGGGAACTGTGAATTCGAAGCTGAGACCTGGATTCTGGAATTCGGGAGATGCTGCGCGAATCTTACCTACCTTGAAGAGGCGTTCGCCTTCGGGGTCAGTTTCTTCACCAGCTTCGAAAGGAGTAACACCGAGGGGATGGTCGAAGTCGCCAGAACCATTGAGGTCCATCCATCCACCTGCGAAGCACCACTTCAAACCGTCGCTGTAGTCAGCACACTTGATAGTCATGCTGATAGTTTGACCCTGACGTACCTTCAAAACAACATCGCGGTGGTCTGCATATTGTGAACCATCCTTAACGGGACCGAGGCCACGGAGGTCGAGGTCTTGTTCAGCACCTGTAGAGTAGATATCAGTTACATAACGCTGTACGCGTGCAATGTCAGCACCTTCGCAAGCGGGGTTCATTGCTGAAACGCCATAAGAATCTTCTTCTACCAATTCGGGGAGCTGTGCAGCGTTAGCACGAGGAACCTTTACCCATACGATAGGAGAGTAAGTCTTCAAGTCGTTTGAAACGGCGCGTACACCAACGTAAGGAACGTCGTCAGCACTTTCGAAGAAGATGTCGCCAAGGTAAGCTGACCAAGTAGTAGTACGTCCTACTTCTGCAACGCGACCAGCTTCGCCCACCTTATACATGATTTCGAAGTGGTGGATATTTGCTTCGTCGTTGAAGAGGAGTCCCCAGTCTGCACGGTCCTGAGCTTCAGCGTCAACTTCCCAGAAGAGCTTCATTGCCATTGAACCCTGAGTTTCTTCCTTCACTTCTACGTTGAGGTTCTTAACGTTTGCGGGAGCAGAAGTAGTCTGGTCGTTGATTTCGAGCTGACCTACGAGGAGCTTGTAGTTGTCGTCGTTGCCCTTAACGCGGAGACCGATGCGTTCGATAACGTCGCCTGCAGCAATTGCGTCAGCAGCAATCGTTACTTCCTGCCAAGCAGCACCTGTTACGTTGCCAACGGGAATTTCGTCCCAAGCTTCGCTACCCTTCTTCTTGAAGATAACGTAGAGGTTAGAGGGATTTTCGCCTTCCTTGCCAGTCTTCACAGCAACCTTTACGTAAGCACCATTACCAGCTTCGAGCGAAGTCTTATACAATACGAGGTCTGTACCTTCAGCAACAGCCTTACCAGTAAGTTCGAGAGAAGAACCACCGATGTAAGCGTCGGTATGAACATAGTTCACAACGAGGTCTGTGCTTACTTCCTGAGTACCGGGCTTAACAACCAACCAACGGTATGTGGGCACTACGTCCTGTCCGCCCATGTTGTACCAACCGCCGTGTGTCTTCTTTCCCTTATAGAAATAGCGTTCACCATTACCGAGTGTGAAGTTTGTTCCGAAAGGAAGTGTGCCCTGGATTGCAGAACGTTCGGGAATCCAAGTAGCCATACCTGCGAAAGTTGAGAGAGGAAGCTTAGTGCCATCCTGTTCCCAGTTGTTACCTACATTGCTTACAGCAGGTCGTTCCAATGGATTGCGATTACCACCTGAGAATGCACGTTCGAGCAAGCGCTGATAGTTGCCCTGGAATTCAAAAGCGTCGCCACCGGCGTTGTAAGACATGAAGCGGCTCTGGCCGTGTTCGCCCCAGAGACAAATACCGCAACGATGTGCGTTAGCGTTTTCGTCGAGCGCTGTCCAACGGCGGTCCATACCTACGATCCATACACCTGTGTAAAGACCATCAGCTGTGCCCATTGCATTTTCAGCAGCAAGAACTGAAGGACCAATCTGCCAGCTGAAGTCACCGTTAGAGTAGTTGAGCATGGTGTCGTGTGTCTTACCAGTCTCTGCATTACCGTAAAGCGCATTTACGTTGTTGGCATTAAGACCTGAGATAGCAGTGTAAATACCGCTGTGGTAGTTGTCGAAACCTACTTCGGCAGCATACTTGTAAAGTTCCTTGTGGAATGCTACAATGTCATCGTCAGCATAACTGTTGTCTTCCCAGTTGTAATTGATACCATCCGAACCGAAGAACATCAAGCAGTTGATAAGAGGCTTCACGTACATGAAGTTACCGTTGGCATCCTTCTTCGTAATCAACGCCGAATATTCGCCGTCGCCGCTACCGGGAGTCCAAGATTCGAAGAACTTGATACCCGACATGATGTCAGTACCGTTACGGTGAGCAGCATCTACCCAAGCTGCGGGAGCCTGGAATACTCCGTGGTTCCAAGAACCAAAGAGGTTGGTGTACTGCCACATTGAGAACACGTCTGAAGAGAACTTCTTGCTGGGATAGC
Source organism: Alloprevotella sp. (assembly GCA_045632745.1). Lineage (GTDB taxonomy): Bacteria > Bacteroidota > Bacteroidia > Bacteroidales > Bacteroidaceae > Alloprevotella. The sequence goes on along the minus strand of JAZQXH010000027.1, from coordinate 20,205 downwards.
CACCCAAGCCGTCAGAACCTACATCCATCGGGATGTTCATCCAGAGATTACGGTTTTCGTAAGTGCCGGGAATCAAGCGGTCGGCGCGCGACATGAACTCAGCCTTGCGAACGTGCGAACGTACGAAAGCGAGGTCGGAAGCCTGAATACCTGCAGCTTCGAATTCTTCCAACGTAGGATAGTTACGTCCCTGTTGGAGCGCATTGTAGAAAAGTTCCAACATTCCCTTGTCTGTGAAACCAGAGAAGTCGTAAACTTGGTCAGTCGCAGATGCCGCATACTGAGCCTGAGCAGGACTGCTAAACAAAGCTCCGCACATCAACGCTGCTACAGCAAATGTACTTTTTTTCATAAGTAATTAGTTTAAATTAGTAAAAAGGGTTGTAATCAATTGTATCAATTGTAATTAATACTCTGTAAGGTGTAAAAAGGAAGTTGCAGAGCGCTATTCTTTAAATGAAGATGTACTTTGCAACTTCCTTTTTTATAATTTAGAAGTTTGACGTATTAACGTCCCACCACAAACGTGTTGACTGCAAGTCAGGACCGCCCAAAGTGGGGATACCTGATGATTCAACCAACTGCTGCACGATGGGGTCGCTTGCGTTCCAGGGAATGCGGCGAATCATGTCGCCCTGCTCGATAGAACCGTCACCGTCGTCAGTATTGAGCACGGGGAAGAGCTTAGGATAGCCCGTACGGCGCAATTCTGCCCACGCTTCTGTTGAGAGGGGGAAGAGGGCGATGTACTTCTGCGTGATGATCTTTTCGAGCTTTGTTTCCATGTCGTCAGCATCGTTCCACTTCACGCCAATCTTCGTAACGCTTTCCCAGGGTTCGCCATCACCCGAGGGTTCTACCTGCGTGTAAGGCAACGCTTCTTCCAAGTTCATATACTCGTTCAACACAGATGTGTACGAAGAAGCACCCATGAATGGTTCATCGAGGTAAGCATACTTGATACCTTCTTCATAGTAGTACTGCGCTGTAGCACCCATGTTCCAGCCGCGGAGCGCACCTTCAGCACGAAGGAAGTTCACTTCAGCCAACTTCACGAAGTAGAGCGGAGCCATTGCGAACGAACTTGAGTTGATGCTTGAGTAAGCAGCGAGAGGGTTCAAAGGATAGTTCTGACCATCGGGCATCAAGCGACCAGCGCGGAGACCTACGACTTCCTTGTGAGCAGGAAGTTCTTCGCCTGTGCTTTCGTTGATGATGGGCTGTGTGTTCTTAGCAAATACGTAATCCACGTAGGGGTGGTTCAACGACTTCAACAAGCTTTCGAACGAAGCGCAGAGACGAAGGTCGCTCCAAGAGTTACAGATTTCCAAATAAGGATGTGTGAAACCTGAGAACATGGGGAAGAGTCCGTGCTGCTGGTCTTCAGTTTCGATAACGCCGGATGCAACCGCTTCTTCCGCCCACTGCTTAGCCGTTTCGGGTTCTACCTTCACGATGCGCATAGCCATACGGAGCTTCAATGAGTTAGCCAAACGGATGTAGCTGTCCATTGACAAGTCGCCCATTGCAAAGTAAGCACGGCTTGTTGTGCAATAGCGTCCGAGTATCTTTTCGATTTGCTTCTTGTAGTCCTTCGAACGATTGTCTTCGTAGTACTTCAAGCAAGCCACGATAGTATCGAGGTTTTCCTTAATACCGTAGTAAATGGTCTTGAGGTCGTTGTACTCAGTAGGTTCTTCCGAGTTCTGCTTATCTTCCAGGTAAGTGTAAGGACCTGAAAGGTCAGCACGTTCCTGTGCAGCGAGGCTGTAGTACAAAAGGTTGATGGCCTTGAACTCAGGAATAGTGTCAATAATAGGATGGTTGAGCAAGGGCATCAACGCATTCTTTACCATTGTATAAGCTCCCAAGGGGTCGCCATTGAACTCTTCCGACACATTGTAAGTAGAAGTGAGCGTACCATACATAAAGTCCTTGTGGTGTACCACCATGTACTGCGCATAGCAGTCGGGACCCAAGCTATACTGGCGCTGGTAAGCATGCGCTCCGGGCACATTGCCTTCCTTTGCTCCACGCAAGCAATACTGACCTGTCAAGCTCTGACCCAATACCTTGAGCTTATTGAGCGTGTCGATTGCGTGCGCCAATTCTTCAACCGTAATTTCGCGCTGGTAGTCAATTGAGTCAACATTGCCATGGTGCACTGTAGCATCAATCGTTGTTTGGCTCATTGAGAGTTCCGAGCCTGGATCATCGTAGTCCAAGCAAGAGGACATTGCGCCTGAAATTGTCAGTGCTACTGCACTTGCAAATAATATTTTTTTCATATCCGAATATTAGAAGTTAAGTTTGAGGTTCACACCGAAGCTGCGAGCTGAGGGCACGTTGAACATATCGATACCGCCCAAACCGTTTGCTGTAGATACTGAGATATCGGGGTCAACGGGTGCGTCCTTGTAAATAAAGAAGAGGTTACGACCAATCACTGAGAAGCTCAAGTTCTTGCCAGCACCAAAGAGGTTGCGGAATGTGTAACCCAAAGAGAGTTCGCGGAGACGGAAGTTTGTACCATCGTAAATGTAGCTTGAAGCATCGCTCGAACCTACTGCTGTGTAGTAGTCTTCAACCGCTACGAGGTCGCGACCTTCGTTGATATACATTGCGTGGCGTCCGTCGGGCATGTAAATACCCATTTGTTCAGATGCTGCACGCGCTGCACCTGTGCGCTTCGACATACCGAAACGGTCGAGATAAGCTTCTGTCAAAGAAATCACCTTTCCACCGATGCGTCCGTTCACCAATACGTAGAGGTTGAAGTCCTTATAGCGGAATGTGTTCGACCATGAGAGCTGCATGTCGGCGTTCAAGTTGCCTGCATACTTGCCAAACTTCTGACCCTTCTGTGCCTTTACCTTGCCGGCCTGTGTCATATACATGAGGTTGCCGTTGATAGCGGGCTTACCTGTACCTTCAGCAATGTAGATGTCGCCTGCCTTGTGGAGGAGTTCACCATTAGCACCATAAACGTCTTCGCTCCAGCGAGCAAAGTCTGTTACGAAGATATCACCATAGCTGTCGCCCTGGTTGTAGCGCACCTGCACCTTACCGCTGGCAATGCTCTGCACCATTTCCTTGCTCTGTCCGAACTTGTCGGTGTAAGTCTTCTCAATTTCGTTATTATTAAATGAGAAGTTCACCTGAGTCTTCCAGCTGAAGTCGTTAGAGATGGTCCAGTTGTAACCCAAAGAGAGTTCGATACCCTGGTTGCGAATCAAACCTGAGTTAACGGGCTGTGTCTTACCGTTCAGACCTGTAATGTTCAAATATGAATTGTGCATCGCAGAGTTGTAGTAAGTAATGTCGAAGTTCATTGCATTGTCGAAGAACTGCATTTCAAGACCTGTTTCGAACGACTTTGTCTTTTCGGGAATAGGAATAAATGAGTTATACGAACTTGACGTTACCGAACCCGTTACGTGGTTTTCGCTTACTGCATTGAATACAGAGTTGGGAATAGAGTTACCCACTTCAGAGTAGCTCACGCGATACTTAGCGTAGCTCACCCACTTGGGCATAGGAATCAACTGACTCAAGATGGCATTTGCACCAAAACCGAAGTAACCGTAGTTGTCGTCAATACCGAGGGGGCTGAACTGCTTGAACGCACGATACCAGTCGCGACGATACGAACCATCGACATAAATCATTTCCTTCCAACCAATCTGACCTGTGAAGAGCGCTGCCTTGTCCCAGTTGCTGCTCTTACCCTTGCTGGTCACGCCATTGCCGCCACCATCGGGTGAGAAGTAGTTCACCTTATCAGAAATACCGGTAGTCATGCCGTTTGTCCAGATAGGAATTGTAGCACTTCCGAGGTAGGTGTTCTGGCTTTCGCCCTTGGTTGTATGTCCAACCCAACCAGCTGTAGCTGAGAAGCTCCAATCGCGGCGCCATGTCTTGTTGTAGCTAAGCAAGTAGTCGGTATAGATTTCGTTCGTACGGCTGTTTGAGAGGCTGTAAGTACCATAGCGATACATATCTGAAGGACCCCAAGTTGAAGCGTAGCGCTTGCTTTCGTCGTTGTACTTAGTGTGGTCGATAGAAACGCGCGCCTGGAAGCTCAAGCCTTCGAAGATGTCAACGCGCCCCTGGAACTTAGCCGAGAAGCGGTCTTCGCGCTGCACGCTGTTGTTCTGCTTTGCCAACCAGTAGGGGTTGTTTCGCATCGCATCCTGGTAAACCCACTGCTGCATGGGACCATTCAATTCTACGCGACCATAAACAGCGTCGTAACCGCCCGACGTGTTGGGCACGTAATATCTGTCGCCACCGATTTGGTCGATAATGTCGCCCCAATCGTCATATACATTAGTATAACCGCTCGACATCCAAGTACCTGCACCAACATAGTTACGCTTGTAATAGCCCATATCTACGTCGCGAGGAGTAGTGTAGAGGTCGTAAACGGGGTTACCTGTCGTACCACCCGAAACGCGGTTCTGCGTCTTTGTCTGGAAGTAGTCGGCACTTACGTCCACCTGCACACGGTCCCAAAGTTTGTAGCTCTGACGGAAAGCGAAGGTGTTACGATTGTACTTATTGTCGTCAATCATACCCAAACTGTGAGAGTTTGAGAACGAAACGTAAGTCTGCACCTTTTCTGTACCGCCCGAGAGCGAAACAGAGTTGTTTGAGTTTACACCCGTGTTGTAGAAGCTTGCGATGTCGTCGAGAGCCTGACGGCGCAAATGCAACTGATTGACAGCGCCTGCCTTATACTGCTGGTCGTTGCTCAACACGTCGAGCACGTAGTTGTCGCCACCCAAGAGGCGGTTACCCCAGCTGTCCGAACCAAACACAGTGTTGCCCAACGCATTTGTGCGCGCACCACCATACAGATTCTGCAATTTAGGAGTGAGCAAAGGAGAGTCGAACGTTACGTTTGAGTTAAACGCTACGCCAATCTTGCCTTCCTTACCCTTCTTCGTAGTAATCATGATAACACCATTGGCAGCAGCCGAACCATAGAGCGCAGCGGCATTCGCACCCTTCAACACGTTCATCGATTCGATGTCGTCGGGGTTAATCATTGACAAGGGGTCCGAACCTTCTGAAGTAGAAGTGTTCACCAACGCTGCAACGTCGCCAATCTGGCCACGCGTATTGTTCGTCATAGGCACACCATCGACAACAATAAGGGGTTGGTTGTTACCCAAAACCGACTTGTTACCACGGAGCACAATCTTCGAAGCACCACCGGCACCACCTGATGAGGGCGTAATCGTGATACCCGAAATCTTACCTTCCATAGAGTTTACGAGGTTGGCATCCTGCACCTTCATAAGTTCGTCTGCCTTAATCTGCTGAGTAGCATAAGTAAGCGACTTTTCCTTACGCACGATACCCATGGCTGTAACCACTACTTCACCAAGCATGTTGGTGTCTTCCTTCATGACTACTTCCAGCGTACCACCTTCCCACTTCATTTCAGTTTCCTGATAACCAATGAGTGTGGTACGAACCTTAGCACCTGGCTTAACGCCCTTGAGCAAGAAAGCACCCGCTTCATCTGTAATAGCTGTCAACTTCGTGCCTTCTACAAACACTACAGCACCAATCAGCAATTCGCCGGTTTCAGACTTCACAACACCCTTAAGTGTATTAGCCTGCTGAACCACCTTTGCCTGAGCTGCTGCTTCCTGTGGCACCATGCTTAATGGAGCTGCCAACAACGAAGCCATAAGTAGGCCTGCGCCTACACTCTTCATTCGATTCATAAATTTTACAATGATTTAAGGATATTTATCGGAGCAAATTTACGAAAACTATATATTCTGAAAAAATTTTAACACATAAATGTAACATTCAGTTACTAAAAATAAGGTTTTAAGGTGAGGTTATAAGGTTGTGAGGTTATAAGGTTGTGAGGTTATAAGGTTATAAGGCTATGCAGCATGCAAGCAAGCATTTGACTCTGACTTCACTCGTCTACTCGTACCTAAAAACTTGTTTTCTCATAATGTACAGAGTACAACTGCCCTGCGGAATGCAAGTCAGCGTGCAAGCCAGCGTTCGAGTCTAACCCTCTCGTCTACTCGTTTACTTGTTTACTCGTTTACTATCTACGAAATTTTGCAAAATTTCGTAGATACGTTTTTTTAACATCCCTTAACACTGCTCAAAAAGTAAAAAAGTTTAAAACTTTAACTTCTGTTAAGAAATTCTCACGAAGTTTAACAAAATTTTTCGGAAAACGGCGCAATTTTTTCCTTCTTCAAAAGAAAAAAGTTTTTCTTCAAAGGAAAAATTTCCTACTTCAAAGGTAAAAAATCCTTCTTCAAAGGAAGTTTTCAGGAGGAAGGTCACAAAAAAAGGAGGGCAGCGATGCCCTCCTCAATCTTTATGCAAATATACATCAAAAATCAGCGATCTCCAAATCTGCATTTCGCGCCATTTTTACAAAAGTTAACAGTTTCGCACCCTCTTTTGCTATTTCATACCTTGCAAAAAGGGCGATTTTTGCAACCTCAATTTTGGGGGCAAAAATCGAAATGCACGAAAAAAATCAGAGCAGAATTTTCAATGTAGTATATTACGAAATGGCGCAGTGTTTCCCTTAATTTTCCTCCTACACACTCATCAACTTCAGCCCAACAAACACCGTGCGGGGCTGCGTGGGTCCGTAGAAGTAACCCGAGTCGCGGAAGGTGCCCTTGTCGAGGTCCTTCTGGAAGGCGTTGAAGATGTTTTGCACACCGCCGTTGAGCTGCACCTTAAAGTGGTCGCCGAGCACAAATGTGTAACCCAATTTGAGGTTCAAGTCGAAGAAGGCGTCCGTGCGCTTGAGTTCATCCTGCTGGATGTAGCTGTACTGATAATCAGCTGGGATTTCAGCAGGGTCGGGAGCGAAGTGGGGCACATACATACGCCCTGTATATACGCCCGAAAGCGATGCGTCGAAGTTTTTGAAAGGCGCCGCCGTGAGCGTAAAGTAGCCGTAGTAATTGGGTGTGCGGGGCATGTTCTTCGTAGGCGCAACTGCGGGGTCTTCGCTCCAGTATTCCGCCTTATTGTAGCGACTTTGCTGCGCTGTGAAGCCCACCTGGAGCGAAACGTCCTTGCCATGGGCAAACTTTGCATCGAGATTCACGCCATACACCTTGGCTCCGCTACCATTGCGGCGCTCCTGCACCATATTTCCGTAGCCGTCTTTACCAATCGTTTCGAGCACAAAGACATCGTCAAGCCCTGTGTAGAAACCTTCGACGAGGAAGTTTGCCTGCCAATGGCCAAGGTTCATCACCCAGTCGAACGAGCCGCTGAAACTGTTGGAGCGCTCGGGGTCGAGTCCGTCGGCAAGGCGAATCAGTACGCCTTCGCCACCAACTGCTGTGATGTGGAGGTCTTCGTCGTAAGCCTGGGGCGCACGGAATCCGGTTGACCACGTAAGGCGTGCCTGCATCTTGTCGGAAGGACGGTAGAGCAGGTTGGCACGCGGACTGAAGATGGGGTTATCAATCAGGTTGTGCTCGTCCATGCGCACTCCGGCGAGCAGCGTGAAGCGGTCGATGGTCCATTCGTTCTGAACGAAAGCACTGGCTATGCGCCCCGCCTGCTTCATGTCGCGGTCGTAGCCCAGCATCACGTCGTGCATCTCATTGTGCTGGTACTCTATGCCGGCTGTAAACGTAGCCGGATAAAGGAGCGCACGCTTAAAGCGACCCGTGTAGGTAGCTCCGCCCACCCATGTGAGGTCGTCGGTTTTGCCGTAAGCATCGGGATTTTGCTGCGCGCCGTAGTAGCTATTGCGAGCAATGTGCTGCGCCGAAGCGTAAGCAGACACCTTGTGCTGACTGCCGTTGAAGAACTGGTCGTAGTTGATGCCCCCACTATTAATAATGTGCTTGGTTTGCTCAGTGATGTCGCTCTGGAAGGGTTCGAGGTCGAAGGCGTTGCCACCGCGGCGAAACTCGTTCGTCGTGTGATACTCAACGCCCAGACGTCCGTTTTCTGTGGGGCGATAATAGCCGTTAAGTCCAAAGGAGTTCATATTGAGCTTGCCGACTTCGGAAAATCCGTCGCCATCGGCATCGTAGGGATTGCGGTTGCGGTAGGTCTGATAGAGAGCGAGTCCATAGACATAGTCATCGGACACGAGCGAAGCATTGGCGCCGACATTCTGCTCCATCGACTGCCCGTCCATGCACGAGAGTGTGGACGAAACCTGGAAAGCGTTGGCCACGGGGTCTTTCGTAATGATGTTAATCGTGCCACCTACGGCATTCGCTCCAAAGAGCGCCGAACCGCCTCCGCGCACCACCTCGACGCGGTCAATCATGTTCACAGGAATCTGCTCCAGCCCATATACTCCCGAGAGCGCACTCACAATGGGGCGACTATTAATCAGTATCTGCGAGTAAGGACCTTCGAGTCCGTTGATACGCACCTGGGGGAAGGCGCAGTTCTGACAACTGTTCTCCACACGAAGTCCGGTTTGGTAGTTCAGTGTCTGCGCGATGTCGGTGGCATTGACGCGTTCAAACGTCTGTTGGTTCATGACGTTCACCACTACGGGCGCCATGCTTCGGCGCACCGCGTTGCGACTGGCTGAAACCACAACTTCGTCCATGATGTTCACCTCTTCCATTTCGAAGTGCACATCGACGGAATACTCGGCGCTTACCGTCACCGTCTTCACCACATCGTTGTAACCCACGAGGTGCACCGAAACGGTATATTCGCCCGCCGGGAGGTCGCGCACAACGAACTTACCGTCTGCTCCGCTGACCATACGCTTGCCTGTCTCCTTTATCACCACAATGGCGTCGGACAAATTGGTCTCCGTACCCTTCACAATGACGTGGCCATAAATGCTGTTTCCCTCTTGATAGTGGTGGGGCTTATTTGCCACAACACTCACTGCGACGCCCCACACGAGGAGCATCGTATATATAATCTTTGCTTTCATTAAAAGAATTTTAGTTGATAAAAAAAAATGAATCGTAACGACACAGCACCACGACTTTCTCCGCAAGAAAGTTCATAGCACTGATTTATAAAAACATAAAAATCAAATAATTAGCAAAGCGAGGGCGGACCGCGTTTATTGAAATGGTTCACACTGCCCTTGTGCTCAGCATACAAAGGTTCGGCATAGCGAACCACCACTTCTGAGCGCACCAGGGGCACGAACGAGACAAGCGTGGGAACGTCCGAACACACAAAATGACAGATACAGTCGAGCGAATCGACCTGCTTGGCTGTATGTTCGTGGTTGTCGTCGGACGAGAAGTGAGAGTGGAAAATAGCTACGCCATTGATAATATGCACGTGCGGAAAACTCACTGCTCCTATTTGATAAACCACAAACAGCAGCAGCATGCTCCACGATGCTATGTAGCGCTTTAATGCCATACTCATTTTAAGAAAAATAAACGGAGAAGAAACGCCACGCGCGCCTCATTCTCTTAAAAACAGCGCAAAATTACGCTAAATTTTAAAATACTCGGCACGCAAAACGCTTTTTACAAAAAAGAGCGGGCAAAATACTTACTGTTGAGTATCGTATTTGCCCACTCCATTTTATGATTTACCTACTTTGCGGTAGGTCAGTGTCAGTTTCAGCGTGTACCAGGCGATGTGGAAGAATCCGAATGCCAGCGCCACAACCATCAGCGTCTTGTCGGCATTCATTCCCACCGTCTGTTGGTGCCACAAACCTGTGAGTACGCACAAGAGTCCAAGCACGATGCACAGCACATTGAAGAGCGTGTGGCCCCTGCGTCGGCTTCCATCGGCAGGCGCAATGTGCGACTTGTGCATCCCATAGGCGGCATACACGTCCAGTCCGAGGAGCATCCACACCACGAAGCGTATCCACGTGTCGGCCGGCAGGAAGAGCATCAGACTGACGCAAACAATGATGCCCGCAAGCGGAACGTAAGGCACCAGCGGTGTGCGGAAGCCGCGCGGAGCATCGGGCATGGTGCGACGAATCACGAGGATGCCTGCACACACCAGTGCAAAGGCAAAGAGCGTACCGATGCTGGTCATCTCGCCTGCCATCTGAGGCGGAGCAAAGGCGGCAAGCAAAGCGATGACTACCATGAACACGATGTTGTTGGGTATCGGTGTGTGGGTCTTCGGATTGACCTTTGCAAAGAGCGGTGGCAACAAGCCGTCGCGACTCATGCTCATGAATATACGGCTTTGCCCAATGAGCAGCATCAGTATCACGCTGCAATATCCAAACAGGATGGCAAGCGTCACTGCCTTGTTCAACCACGGATAAGCGGGCTGAATCGTGCCGTCCGTTCCAAGGGTGCCCATCTGCTGCACCGTCACGGCAATGGGGGCTATGCCGTCGTGTCCGGCAAAGGAAGTGTAGTGAGCCACGCCCGTCATGACATGCGCAAACACGATGTAAAGAATGGTGCACACAAGGAGTGAGCCGAGAATGCCAATGGGCATGTTGCGCTTAGGGTTGCGCGTCTCCTGCGCTGTGCAACTCACACAATCAAAACCGATGTAGGCAAAAAATACGACTGCTGCGCCGCGCAATATGCCCGACCAGCCGAAATCGCCAAAGTTGCCCGTTGTGTTCTCAGGAATATAGGGCGTGAGGTTTTCTGCCTGAATATAACGCCAGCCAAGCGCGATGAACGTAACGATTACACCCACTTTGAGGAACACAATGATGTGGTTCATCCAGGCGCTCGTAGCGGTTCCGCGCATCACGAACAGGCTGATTATCACTACTATCAATGCCGCCGGTACATTCGCAACGCCGCCATTCCACGGACCTGCGCACCATTCCGGCGGAAGCGCCCAACCGACGTCGGCCATGAACTGCGCCAGATATCCGCTCCACGAAATGGAAACGAGCGTGCATGCTACGGTATATTCGAGCACCAAATCCCACCCGATGACCCACGCCATGAGTTCGCCCATCGTGGCATACGAATAAGTATAGGCGCTCCCCGAAACGGGAATCATCGAAGCAAATTCGGCGTAGCACAGTCCGGCAAAGCAGCAACCTATGGCAGCTATGACGAACGACATCGTTATGGCAGGCCCCGTGTATTCGGCAGCCACCATGCCCGTTATCGAAAACAAACCTGCGCCTACGATGACGCCCACGCCGAAAGCAATAAGTCCGAAGGGACCCAACACGCGCTTGAGCGAATTGCCACCTTCGTCAGCCGCCTCAGCGAGCAGCGCAGGCAAGGATTTTTTTGTAAATAAACTCATGTGTGAGGTTATGAGGTTGTGAGGTTATAAGTTAAGGTTATGAGGTTGTAAGGTTTTAAGGTTATAAGGTTGCCTTGCGGAATGAATGCCAGCGTACATTTCAGCGTTTGAGTCAAACCATCTCGTCTACTCGTACCTAATAACTCGTCTACTATTTTTAGGTTATAAGGGTGTAAGTTTTTAAGGTTTTGAGGTTACAAGACTATAAAGCTATGCAGCCTGTAAACTAACATTCGTGTCAAACCATCTTGCTTACTCGTTTACTTGTTTACTCGACTACTACTTTTATGAATACGACTACAATTTTGCGGCAAGATAGCGAGCGGTGTAGCCCACGCCAGCAGCAACAATTTCCTCTGGCGTACCGGCAGCAACGATGGTTCCGCCCTCTGCGCCACCCTCAGGGCCGAGGTCTATCACGTGGTCGGCACACTTGATGACGTCGAGATTGTGCTCTACAATCAACACCGTGTGGCCGCGCTGAATGAGCGCGTCGAACGACTGCATGAGGCGTTTGATGTCGTGAAAGTGGAGTCCGGTTGTCGGCTCGTCGAAAATAAAGAGCGTGGGGTCTATTCTTTCAAGTCCAAGGTAATAAGCCAACTTGACGCGCTGATTTTCACCCCCCGAAAGGGTTGACGAAGGTTGCCCAAGGTGGATGTAACCCAAGCCCACATCCTGGAGCGGCTTGAGACGACGCGCAATCTTTTCCTGCTTATGTTGCGTAAAGAATTCGATGGCTTGGTTGATGGTCATCTCAAGAATGTCGTAAATGTTCTTACCTTCGAAGCGCACCTCCAGCACTTCGCTCTTGAAGCGCTTACCTCCACACTCCTCGCACTTGAGTTGCAGGTCCGCCATGAATTGCATTTCCACCGTCACCGTACCTTCGCCCTTACATTCGTCGCACCTGCCGCCGTCGGCGTTGAACGAAAAGTGCTGGGGCGTGAAGTCCATTTGCTTGGAAAGAGGCTGGGCAGCCATAAGTTTGCGAATTTCGTCGTAAGCCTTGACATAGGTCACAGGATTGGAGCGCGAGGATTTTCCGATAGGGTTCTGATCCACGAAATCCACCGCCTTGATGTGGCTGAGTTCGCCTTCGAGCGCAAGGAATTCGCCCGGTCGGTCACAAGGTTCGTCGAAGTGGCGCTTCAGTGCACGATAGAAGATATCGCGAACGAGGGTGGATTTGCCCGAACCGCTGACGCCTGTCACAACCGTCATGACGTTGAGCGGGAAAGCAACATCGAGCCCCTTCAGATTGTTGTGACGCGCACCACGCAGCACAATGGAATTATTCCAGCGGCGGCGCGAGCGGGGGACTTCGATTTCCTCTTTTCCGGAAAGGTAGCGCAGCGTATGCGAACGCTCCAACAGCGCAGCATCGAGCGTCTGCACCGGCGAATCAACGTGCTTGCCACGCAATGCGTCGTTCAATATTCCGGCAAAAACAACCTCGCCGCCATAGCGACCGGCATTGGGACCAATATCTATGATGTAGTCGGCTTCGCGCATGATTTCTTCGTCGTGCTCAACGATAATGACCGTGTTTCCAAGGTCGCGCAACTTTTTGAGCACCGCAATCAGGCGTGCCGTATCGCGCGAATGAAGTCCGATGCTCGGTTCATCGAGAATGTAGAGCGAACCTACGAGCGACGAACCCAACGACGTAGCGAGGTTGATGCGCTGACTCTCACCACCGGAGAGCGTGTTGCTCAGACGGTCGAGCGTCAAGTAGCCCAGCCCTACGTCCATCAGAAACGAAAGGCGGTTGCGGATTTCCGTAAGCAAGCGCTGCGCCACCTGTTGTTCGTGGTCGGTGAGCGTAAGTTCGTCGAAGAAAGTTTGGAGTTTGGATATAGGCAAACGCACGAGGTCCGTGATGCTACGACCGCCCACCTTGACATATCCGGCAGCAAGCTTGAGGCGCGAACCTCCGCAGACGGGGCATTCCGTCTTGCCACGGTAGCGCGCAAGCATTACGCGGTATTGAATTTTGTACTGATTCTCGCGCAGCATGTCGAAGAAGCGGTCGATACATACGTTCCACTCGTCCTTATCATTGTGCTTGGGATCGCCATGCCAAAGGTAGTCTTTCTGCTCGCGCGTCAGTGAGTAATAAGGTTCGAAGATAGGGAAATTATGCTTCGCGGCACGGCGGCAGAACTCCGTTTTCCACTCACCCATCTTCTCGCCACGCCAACACATCACAGCGCCATCGTAAACCGACAACGCAGAATTGGGCACTACCAACTGCTCGTCGATACCCATAATCTTGCCAAATCCCTCACACTCAGGACAAGCGCCTACGGGGGAGTTGAAAGAGAACATGCTGTCGGAGGGTTCTTCAAACGTCATGCCATCCGCCTCGAATCGCTCGCTGAACGTGCGCACTTCCTTTGCAGGATAAAAGCGTAGCAAGCACGTGCCGTGGCCTTCGAAAAAGGCAGTCTGAACGGAGTCGGCAAGGCGCGAAAGGGCAGCGGGCGAATTGTCCACCGCCAGGCGGTCGAGCAGCAAGAAGACGTTGCCCACCACTCCATCGGCAGGTTCATAGCGGTCGGCATCGCCCGAAGCAAGGAAGTCGTCAATGCGCACCATTTCGCCATCGACATCCAAGCGCGAGAGTCCCTGCTGGAGGTCCACCTCCAACTGCTGACGCAGCGTGCGCCCTGTATATACTCGCATCGGAGCCAGCACGGTGAAGCGCGTTCCGGCGGGATGCGAAAGCACATATTCTTCAACATCGTGCAACGTGTGGCGCTTCACTTCCTGCCCACTGATGGGCGAGAAAGTACGACCGACACGCGCAAAAAGCAGGCGCAGGAATTCATAAATTTCCGTTGACGTGCCCACCGTAGAGCGAGGATTGCGCGAAACGACCTTCTGCTCAATGGCAATGGCAGGCGGCAGTCCCTTGATGTAGTCGCACTCGGGCTTGTTCATACGCCCTAAGAACTGACGCGAGTAAGCCGAAAGACTCTCCACATAGCGGCGCTGACCTTCGGCATAGAGCGTATCGAAAGCCAACGAGGACTTGCCCGAGCCCGAAAGTCCGGTAACGACGATGAGTTTGTCGCGCGGAATGTCTAAATCTACGTTCTTTAAATTGTTGACGCAGGCGCCCTTTATTTGTATGTTCATAACAACTTAAACTTTAGTTTCAACGCTCATTTTCTGAAAGAAACCGGCTTTTTTACACGATTCCTGCAAGAATTTGAGCACTGCAAAAAATGCCGACATCGCACGCCATTTGACGGCTCGAAATATCAGTGTCGACGCTTTCGCACAGCAAAAATACTTTTTTTTATTCCGAAACGACGCCTTAAAAGCGCTGAATTTGTTCACTCCATCAAAAAATCGTAAATTTGCACAGATTTATAAGAACCAAAAACTTATTTTTTTGACTAAAAACTCAATATGAAAATAGAACAACAACTCACGGCAGCCATCATCGCTGCTATCAAGGCGCTCTACGACCAGGACGTCACTGCAGAACAAGTGCAACTCTCAAAGACAAAGAAGGAATTCGAAGGTCACCTCACATTGGTGGTGTTCCCCTTCTTGCGCATCTCTAAGAAGAAGCCCGAGGACACAGCACAGGAAATCGGTCAGTATTTGCAGGACAACACCGACGTTATCGCGTCGTTCAACGTCATCAAGGGCTTCCTGAACCTCGTTATCTCGCCTGCAGCATGGATTGCATTGCTCAACGACATCAATACGCAGGAGAAATACGGCTTCACAGCGCCCACTGAGCGTTCTCCGCTCGTGATGATTGAATATTCATCGCCCAATACGAACAAGCCCCTCCACCTCGGCCACGTGCGCAACAACCTCCTCGGTTGGGCTGTGGCACAAATTGCCGAAGCCAACGGCAACCGCGTAGTGAAGACAAACATTGTCAACGACCGCGGCATCCACATCTGCAAGTCTATGCTTGCTTGGCAAAAATACGGCAACGGCGAAACTCCCGAATCGTCGGGCAAGAAGGGCGACCACTTGATTGGCGACTACTACGTGGCGTTCGACAAGCACTTCCGCGCTGAAGTGAAGGAACTCACTGCGCAATACATGGCAGAAGGCATGGACGAAGAAGCTGCAACCGAAAAAGCGAAAGCCGAATCGCCCCTCATGAAGGAAGCACGCGAGATGCTCGTAAAGTGGGAGCACAACGACCGCGAAGTGCGCGAGCTCTGGCGCAAGATGAACGAGTGGGTTTATGCCGGATTCGATGAAACTTACAAAGCACTCGGCGTGGGTTTTGACAAGATTTACTATGAAAGCGACACTTACCTCGAAGGTCGCGAAAAGGTAATCGAAGGTTTGCAGAAGGGACTCTTCTACAAGCGCGAAGACGGTTCTGTGTGGGCAGACCTCACAGGCGAAGGCTTGGACGAAAAACTCCTGCTCCGCTCCGACGGAACTTCGGTTTACATGACACAGGATATCGGTACGGCTAAGCTCCGTTTCCAGGACTTCCCCATCAACAAGATGGTCTATGTCGTAGGCAACGAGCAAAACTATCACTTCCAGGTGCTCTCTATCCTGCTCGACAAGCTCGGCTTCGAATGGGGCAAGGGACTCGTACACTTCTCTTACGGCATGGTTGAACTCCCCAACGGCAAGATGAAGAGTCGCGAAGGAACCGTCGTTGACGCCGACGAATTGGTAGCAGAAATGGTGCGCCAGGCACGCCAGACGAGCGACGAAGCCGGCAAGTTTGCCGATATGGACGAAGCCGAAAAGCAAAAAGTGGCTCGCATCGTAGGTATGGGTGCGCTCAAATACTTCCTCCTCAAGGTGGACGCACGCAAGAACATGCTCTTCAACCCCGAAGAAAGTATTGACTTCAACGGCAACACAGGCTCCTTCATCCAATATACATACGCACGCATCCGTTCTATCCTCCGCAAGGCGCAGGATGCAGGCATCGTCATCCCCGAAACGCTCGACGCAAACGTAGTGCTCTCTACGAAGGAAGAAGAAATCATCCAGCACGTAGCAGAATTCGCACAGGTTGTGAAGACAGCAGGGGTAGATTATTCGCCCTCAACCATCGCTAACTATTGCTACGAACTCGTGAAGGAATACAACCAGTTCTACCACGAATTCAGCATTCTCCGCGAAGAAGACGAAGCGAAGAAGGTGTTCCGCCTCGTGCTTTCAAAGAACGTGGCAAAGGTAATTCGCCTCGGCATGAGCCTGCTCGGCATCGAAATGCCCGAACGTATGTAATTTACTCAACTTTCGCAAGCTTCAGTTGAGTCAGGTTATAAGGTTAAAAGGTTATGAGATTAACCATCCGGAGGGTTTCTCCTTTCTCCTTTATCACTTCTCCTTTCTCCTTTATTTTTAATGGCTAAGAAACCCAAATTCTACGTTGTGTGGGAGGGTCGAACGCCGGGCATCTACACTACGTGGGACGAAGCACAAGCGCAAGTCAACGGGCACCCCGAAGCACTCTACAAGGCCTTTGCCACCATGGCGGAGGCTGAAGAGGCGCTCGACAACGGACCGCTCGACTACTTTGCAAACAAAGCTGCGCAAGACGACAACCTTGCGACTGAGTCACAGGAAGCCGCCAAGCCGACTTCGACCAAAGATACGCCAAGCGCCACCGTGCCGAAGGACTCCGCCCCTCAAGCTCGCCCCACCCCACCCATTCTGCCGCCCGACGCCCTGCGCGAAGCCATTGCCGTCGATGCGGCTTGCAGTGGCAACCCCGGACAGATGGAGTACCGCGGCGTTTGTCTGCGCACAGGCGTGCAGCTCTTTCACTTCGGTCCCGTCTATGGCACCAACAACATCGGCGAATTTCTCGCCATTGTCCACGCTCTGGCACTGCTGCAACAGGCTGGCAACAACTGCGCCATCTATTCCGACAGCCGCAACGCCATGAAGTGGGTTGCCACCAAGCAATGTCGCACTACGCTCCCCGTGAATGCAAAGACCCAGCAACTCCATGCGCTCATTCAGCGCGCTGAAAACTGGCTCAGAACGCACACTTACGCCAACCCCATCCTGAAATGGGACACCCCACGATGGGGAGAAATCCCTGCCGACTTTGGGCGTAAGGGGTAAGCAGCACGCTGAAAGAACGATGTAGGATCCCCCCCCACTCTGCCGTTCAGCAACATTCCCGACCTGATATATTTTTAATACCGCGTCCACAACAAACTCTTTTATATAAATGAAAGACTTCCTTAAAATCATCACACGCTACGTGGCGCCCTACAAGCGCTACCTCTTTGGTTCGCTGCTGTTCAACATCCTTTCGGCAGTGCTCAACGTGTTCTCGTTCGTGTCGCTCATCCCCATGTTGCAACTTCTCTTCGGCATCGACACGACGAAATACGAATTTATGGCATGGGACACCGCAGGCGTAGGAATGAAGGACATTGTGGTCAACAACCTTTACTACTACACAACGGAGCTGATCACCATCTACGGTGCTTCAACAACGCTCCTGCTCATCGGTAGCTTCTTAATCGTGGCTACGCTGCTCAAGACGGGCTGCTACTTCGCCTCGGTAGCCATCATGGTGCCCATGCGAACAGGCATCGTACGCGACATCCGCTCGTCCGTGTACCACAAAATCGTGTCGCTCCCCCTCTCCTTCTTCTCCGATGAACGCAAGGGCGACATCATTGCCCGCATGAGTGGCGACGTCAACGAAATCGAAACCTCCGTCACAGGTTCGCTCGAAATGCTCATCAAGAACCCCATCCTCCTGATTTGCTACTTCGGCGTGTTGCTCTACACTTCGTGGGAACTCACCGTCTTCACCATCGTAGTGCTCCCGCTTATGGGTTGGGTGATGGGCAAAGTGGGTCGCAAACTCAAGCGCCACAGCCTTGAAGCGCAAAGCAAGTGGAGCGACACCATGGCTCAGCTCGAAGAAACACTGGGCGGCATGCGCATCATCAAGGCCTTCACGGCAGAACAGAAAATGTGCAACCGATTCGATGCGAGCGCCAACGAATTTCGCAATGCTTCGAACCGCGTAGCCATTCGCCAGTCGTCAGCCCACCCCGTAAGCGAATTTCTCGGCACGTGTCTCATCGTGCTCGTGCTTTGGTACGGCGGAACACTCATCTTCTCCGCCAACTCCCCCATTGACGCCCCCACGTTTATCTTCTACATGGTAATCCTCTACAGCATCATCCAACCCCTGAAGGACCTCTCAAAGGCAAGCTACAACATCCCCAAGGGTATGGCATCCGTAGAGCGTGTCAACAAGATTCTCAACGCCGAAAATCCCATTTCCGAAAACCTCGATGCAGCGCCCGTAAGCAATCTTAAGAACGAGATTGTCTTCAAGGACATCACCTTCTCCTACAACGGAAAGACCGACGTGTTGCGCAACGTGAATCTCACCGTTAAGCGCGGACAGACCATCGCCCTCGTAGGACAGAGCGGTTCAGGAAAATCAACGCTTGTTGACCTCCTCCCCCGTTACCACGACGTAACGCAGGGCGAAATCCTTGTCGATGGCACAAACGTCAAATCAATGCGCCTCTCCGACCTTCGCCAACTCATTGGTAATGTCAACCAGGAAGCCATTCTTTTCAACGACACGTTCTTCAACAACATTGCCTTCGGCGTGAAAAATGCTACGCTCGAACAGGTGCAGGAGGCTGCAAAGATAGCCAACGCTCACGAGTTCATCATGCAAAGCGAACAGGGCTACGAAACCAACGTGGGCGACCGCGGTTGCCGACTCTCGGGCGGACAGCGCCAGCGCATCTCTATCGCACGCGCCATCCTTAAAAACCCCGACATCCTCATCCTCGACGAAGCCACTTCGGCGCTCGACACCGAGAGCGAACGCCTCGTGCAGGAAGCCCTCGAACGACTGATGAAGACGCGCACAACGATAGCCATCGCCCACCGCCTCTCCACCATCAAGAATGCCGACGAAATCTGCGTGCTCCACGAAGGCCGCATCGTCGAACGAGGCACACACGAAGCACTCCTCGAACTCAACGGCTTCTACAAAAAACTCAACGACATGCAGCAACTATAAACTGCAAGCCGACTTTCAACTATAGCAATCACACTGCTAAAACCGAACCCTGAAATCGCTCAAAACTCCCATAAAATAGGGGATTTTGAGCGATTTTTTGTTTTTTTTCAGCATAACAAAGAAAAAAAACGGAAATTGCTTTGTAGAAATTACAAGTTACCTTAAATTTGCTAATAGAATTAAGCACAGCGCCACCGCGCGCTGTAATCATTAACCAAATCTTAACACATTAAAAATGAATAAGACTAACCTCGTTAACGCCATTGCTGAAAAGGCTGGCTTGACTAAAGCAGACTCAAAGAAGGCACTTGATGCAACACTCGAAGCAATCGCTGAAGCATTGAAGAACAACGACCCCGTAGCGCTCCTCGGTTTCGGTACATTCTCTGTAACAAAGCGCCCCGCACGCGAAGGTATCAACCCCTCAACTAAGGAAAAGATTACTATCGCTGAAAAGAACATTATTAAGTTCAAGGCAGGTAGCGAACTCGCTAACTCTGTGAACTAAACCATAGGTTACATCAAAAAAATTAAGATGGTGTGTCAAAATCAAGGTTTTGACACACCATCTTTCGTTTAAATAAGACAATCTCTCTACAGCCCCTACCCCCCTCCCCGCTTTTGCGGGACTCCTCCTTGAAGTGGGAGAAAGAGGAATTTTAGTTACTTTCCTCGCTTGTTATTCCCAATTAGAAAATTAAACGAGGGAGACAAACTAAAATTGTCCCCCGAAGTTAGCTAATCTTTGCCCACATTTATTTTAACGGTAATAGGTCGCCTCGAAGAGGCAAAAGTACATAGCCCAGGGCAAGTGACCGTAGGGGACGACACCCTGGGTTGGCATCCATTCCGGATGGTACGCCCTGAAAGGGCAAAAGTGGAATTTGTTCTAATACATTGATTCTCAAATGTTTTTACTTTTGCCCTTACAGGGCGAAAGACCATGCGGTTCGTTTACCCAGGGT